>JAAYXE010000175.1 GCA_012516075.1 Chloroflexota bacterium
ACACGGCGCGACTCGCCGGTATCGTCCGCAACGGTCAGTGCCAGGTGTTCGGATTCGGAACCTAAAACAGCGCGCCGGACCAGACGCAGGTCACGGGCGACCAGGACGAGGGAGGGATTTCCGGGGCCAAAGGGAGCCAGCTGCTCGAGTTTTTCGGCAAACTCAAGGCCGGCGGAAGCCAGCGGCAGCTCGCCGTCCACCTGCAGCTCGAAACCAGGCTGTTCTCCGAGCTGGCGGGCGGCTTCGTGCCAGAGCGCGCGGCGGAAGGTTTCCAGGCTACCGGGTGACAGGGAAAGGCCGGCGGCCATTGGGTGCCCGCCAAAGTTGAGCACCAGTCCGGGCTGAGCAGCGTGGACGGCGGCGATGAGGGCGGTGATGTTGACGCCAGGGACGGAGCGCGCCGAGCCACGCGCGGACTCGCCCGGGGGAGCAGTGAGCAGGACAACCGGCTTCTGATAGAGGTCCACCAGGCGGCTGGCGACGATGCCGATGATGCCTGCAGGCCAGGCCGGATGGGCGAGCACAAGGACAGGACTCTGGAGCAGGGTGGGATCGGCCTCGACTGCAGCCAGGGCGGCTTTGAAAACCTGGCTGGTCTGCAGGCGGCGCTCTGCGTTGAGCCCTTCCAGGTGCTGGGCCATGACGCGCACGCGGGGTAGATCGCTGGAGAGGAAAAACTCGACCACAGGGTTGGCGTCGCCCAGGCGGCCGAGGGCATTGAGACGCGGGCCGAGTGAAAAGCCGATGTGATCCTCAGTGATGTTCAGGGGATCGATGCCGGCGAATTCGAGCATTGCAGCCAGGGCAGGGCGTGGGCTGGCACGCAGCCGGGCAAGGCCGCGCTGCAGCAGCCAGCGGGTGTCGCCGAGCAGGGCAGCAACGTCGGCGACGATACCCAAGGCGGCGAGATCGAGCAGGGCAGCGGCCTTTTCAGGGCATCCTGCGCGGTTGAAGAGCTCTTCGGCCAGCTTGTAGGCCACACCCACACCCGGCAGGGCAGCCAGGGGATGAGCTGCTGGCAGGAGCCGAGGGCTGACAATCGCCGCGGCTTCGGGCAGCGATGGGGGGAGCTCGTGATGGTCGGTAATGAGAAAGTCTACATGGTGCTGTGCCGCCAGCCGGGCGGCGTCGTGGGCGGCGATGCCGGTATCACAGGTAAGGACCAGGCGCGCCCCGGCGTCAATTACCTGCTGGAGAACGGGCAGACTGACGCCGTGCGATTCGGGGCCGCGCACCGGGATGTGGTAGCTGACCCGGGCGCCCAGGTCGCGCAGGGTGGAGACCAGCACGCTGGTGGCGGTCTGGCCGTCGACGTCGAAATCGCCCCAGACACAGATTTGTTCGCCGCGGCGGATGGCGGCTTCCAGCCGGTCCGCAGTCGCGCTCAGGCCGGGCAGTTCAGACGGCGGACTGGGGGTGTAGCAGTCCGGATCGAGGAACGCCCGGGCAGCTTCAGGGGAGCGCATCCCCCGGCGCCAGAGGATCTGGGCGAGCAGTGGTGACCCGGAAACCAGATCCAGGATCTCAGCTGGCACCGGCACCGGTTCGGGTTCGATCCAGCGGCGGTTGAAAGTCATCAGAACTCGATCTCCGCAATCTGGTCAAAGTCAAAGTCCAGGTCCGGCATGCTGGCGTCCGACTGCTCATCGTCTCGCCCAGAGAGGTCGCCGGCGCGGACGCCCTGCTCGCAGAAGGAACGGTAGACGCAGAAGCGGCAGCCCCGGCCCGGGCTAGAGTGGAACTGGTCGTCCTGCAGGCCGGCAATCTGCCGGATGAGGCTTTCGAGGCGGGATTCATCCTGCTGAAACTGCTCGGGGGTATAGACGAAGTGCTCGGACTGGTCGGGGAAGCCGGCAAACCAGTAGATCATCTCAACCTGTGCGGGTTGAACAGGCCGGCTGGCGTTGAAGCGGGCTCCGTCCCGGACGAGCAGGTAAGGGTAGAGACAGGTCTGCAGGCTGCCGGCGAGTATGGAACGGCGTGTGCGGCTGCGGGCAGTCTTCCAATCGATGATCTGCAGGCGGCCGTCTTCACGAGAGACAACCAGGTCACAGCGGGCGAGCAGGGTGAAACCGGCCAGAGGGGCAGTGAGGGTCACTTCGGGGTAGAGGCCGGAAGCGGCGGACTTCAGCCCGGGGAGGATTTCCTGGATACTGCGCCACCAGAGCGCCAGGTCGGCGTCCTGGACCATGCGATTCAGTCTATCCTTGGGAACGCCGATGAGGGACTGGTAGACCATGGTGTGGAAGCGGGAGCCCTGTTCCATGAGGCGTTCGTTCTCGAGGACGGGCTCAGCCTCGACGGCCGGCCATGCCAGGCGGCGGATGAAGCGCAGGTAGAAGCGGCGGGGGCAGTCGACGTAGTCCTGCAAGCTGGCCTGAGAGAACTGGAATCTGGACGGGATGGGCATGGTTGATTCCTGTCAGATGCTGGTGATAATGGCGTGAGAACGGATCAGATCATGGCGTTCAGGATGTTTGAAGTGCTTTCATGTGTTCATCCCAGACGGCAGCCAGGGCGGGGAGGGCCAGGGCGGGCGGGGTGTCGTGGAAGGTGCCGTTGTTGCAGGTGATCACCAGTTCGCGGCGGGCGCGGGTGATGCCGACGTAGAGCAAACGCAGCCGCTCGCGGGCGACGTCGATGCGCGCCTCCAGGCTGGGCCGGCCCTCGTCGGGCCAGGCGTATGGATCGTCCGATACCAGGGCATCGAGCTGGGCAAGGGTCTCGGCTTCGATGTTAAAGGCAGGGCGGAAAAACCATTTTTCTGCGCGGTAGCGATCACCTTCGAGGGCAGATGGGAAGTCGTAAGCGTTGACCGACATGAGGTAGACACGGTCCCACTCCAGGCCTTTGGCTTTGTGCATGGTAGCGACCGTCACTTCTCCTTTATGGTCATCGGGGTTAAAGCCGCTGTCGCCGGTGCCGAAGCCGGCATATACGCCGCTCCTGTCGAACTGCGCCAGCTCGGTCAGCATATCGGGAAGGCGGTAAGCGGGGTTGAGGCGGCCAAAGCGGCGCAGGTGGGCTGCCAGCTTCTGGGCAATGGCCCATTCGAGGGGATCTCTGAGCAGGTCGTGAGCGATGGTGAGAATGACCTGGTCGATGGGGTACTGCATGGCGCCGATCCAGCGGCGGGCATGTTCGCGGAAGCGGGTCAGGTGAGCGTGGAGTTCCTGGTTCTTCTGCTGCATGCCGCTGGTCTCGAGCGGATCTCGACCCGGCTCGGGCCAGAGAAAATCTTCCACCCGGCGGCTGCGCCGCAGCCACTCGGCGCCCTGTGCGGCTATCTGATCTGAAAGCAAACCTGCAGCAGCGCCAGACCGCCAGACCCTGAACAGATCGGCCAGCTGGCTCGAGGATAGCGGATCGCACAGAAATTTCAGCACCGTGCGAAAGCTTCTCACCGTCGTGCGTGCAGAAGCGGAGGTCTTGAGCAGGCTGTCGCAGCAGGGAATGCGCTCGCGCTGCAGTTTTTCCACCATGCGTTCGGCTACGTAGTTGGTGGGTGCAAGCACCGCAGCGGTGGAATCGGGGTTGGCAGGAAGCCATTTTGCCAGCGAAGCTGCAATACGATCGATCTCGGCGTCCGAATCCAGTGGTTGGGGGTCGAGGAAGATTTTCGCCGGATCATCCGGCTGGGCCGGCTGGGGATCGCCCGGAGG
>JAAYXE010000176.1 GCA_012516075.1 Chloroflexota bacterium
CCGTCGGCAGCGGCCACGGCGAACAGAGCGTTGAGAAAGTGCACGCGCTCTTCTTCCGTGGTAGCCTCGAAGAACTCGCGCGACAGGCGGTAGTTATCCAGCTCTTTGACCGCCGTCGACACGGCCACCTCGGCCACAAGCGCGGCCGCGTCGGGCTCCAGCTCGTAGTGCTGCCGGATCAGCCCGGCGATGCGCTCGAACTCCTCCGGCGTGACCTCCCGGTCCACCCCGGCCACGCGTGCCATCAGCCCGCCGGCCAGGCTCAATTTGCGCAGTTCACTTTCCGGGAGATCCAGCCGGACGCCGCTCTTTTTCAGGTGCTGGTTGAGGTTATAGAAAACCCGGTTGCGCACAAAGTCTTCAAGATGCCGCTCGCGGTTCAGCGAGTGGTCCACCGCTTCGCTGCGGCGCTGAACCGGGCCGCGCAGCAGGCGGCCCACCTGGCCGAAGATGCTCACATCGACCGCCTCCAGGGCCTGGCGGATTCCTTCGAAAACCTCCCGCTCCTGCGGGCTGACCTGCCCGTCGGCGGAGATCAGGTTCTCCAGAGCCTGCACGGCCAGGTCCCGCTCGCGGGGCGAAGACAGGGCGGCCTGCAGGTCCGCCACCAGGCGTTCGCGCTCCCCCGGCTCCACCGGCGTCTCCATGTAAATATCCAGCTCCGCCCAGTCGCGGGCGGTCATCCCCGGCAGGTGGAAGAGCAGGTCTTTTAAACTGTTGAGCTCGCCGTGAGATACTTCCCCATCCGCCCAGGCGGCGGCGATCATCACCTTCGCCAGGGCCATAATCATGCGCGGCTTGGGCATCTGTCCCTCCTGAGGGTGAAGTATACCAGCCGCACAGCCGGGCCATTGCGCGCACAGGGCGCTGAGCGTGAACCGCCCAGCGCCCCTGCGAGTGATGCGCTTCTGGATCTCAACAGAAGCAGACCCCTTATTCTAAGGGCTTTTCTCTGGCGATCATGGGTACAAAGGCCTGGTAAACCCGGTAATAGGGGACGAAGTTGAGCACCACCAGGTTCTCGTCGCAGGCGTCGGATACTCTGAAGGAGGCGAAATCGGACAGCGGGTTTCCGTCCAGGTCCTTCACCCGCGCCTGCAGGCGGACGGGCTCTTCCGGCTGGCCGTCGGTCAGTGTGATTACATAGCCGCTGGGGCCGATAGCCTGGTTGGCGCCCGTCATCCCCAGCCGGGTGATCTCCTCTCCGTCCAGGATGCCGGTCACCTCGATCACCAGGCCGTTGACGGGTTCCCCAGCTTCATCGAACACCTGCCCGGCGACATCGAACCCCCCGCAGCCGACGTCGGGCTGCATGAAATTGGCGAGAATGCGCGGCGTGCCCATCTGCACCGAGTAGGTGAAGGGGGCTTCTTCGCTTTCAGGCGGTTTTTCTTCGTCTCCGGACGGGTTATCCTCGTCCGTCTGGGCGGATTCCGCACCGAGCGTGGGTTCGGCCTGCGGAGTGACCTGTGGTTGAGCGGTCGATGCCGGCGCCGGTGTGGCTGCGGCCGTCTCCTGGACCGGCGGGGCCTCCGTCTCCACCGGCTGCTCCTGGCGGGGAGAGCTGGTGGAGACAGGGGTCTCCGCGCCCGGTTCGACGGTCACGACCATCCCGGGACCGGCGGGCATGACGCAGGCCGTCAGGCTGAGGATCAGAAGCAGGGAAAGGACTGTTCTTCGTCGCAAATTTGCCTCCAGTGTGCACCATTCGCGCATGGTGGACACTGGAGGGGGTGCAAGTTCAATGCCAGGGGAGGAGGGGGGCTTTCAAGGGCAGGTTATTAATCTCAATGTTTATCAGGCATCCAGAGCGGGCAGTCGAAGATCGACTGCCTGCCACACAGGCACACGGAGCGGCATGCTGCGCATGCTCGGTCGAAGTGCGCCTGTGTGGCGGGTAATTCACCCGCAGGCCGCTTCGACTGCGGGGCCTGATGGCCCCTCCGCTCAGCGTGCCTGCGGGCGGAGATATTAAAACCATCCACGCCTGTCACCGCTCGTCCGTGTCCCAGTAAAGAAAGTGCCCTGCGGAAACCGCAGGGCACAGCACCAGTAAATACGGAGCCTGGTTAATGGAGCGGCCCCACCTCATCCACAAGCCGGGCCAGGACGAAGCGGCGTCCCCAGGCCAGCGCGCCGTTCCTCTCAATGCAGGTCTGGAACACCAGCCGGTCGTTGTTGGCGGCGTAGATCCGGTCGACCACCTGGTACTGGTCGAGCACGGCCTGGGTCTCCAGATCGCGGTAGTCGTAGACCGACAGAGCCTGGAAATCGGCGATTTCGTACACTTCGAACTTCCGGTAGCTGCCGTCGCCGTTGATCACGTAGACCTCGTCGCCGTATTCCAGGTCAAAGAACAATTTACCGGCCAGGTAGTTGTGCGCCAGCAGGCCGGTGGAACCGACCTTTTGCGCCAGCCGGAACTGGGTGACCGCTTCGGGGTCTTCGGAAACGAACAGGCCGTTGGATGCCGGCTGCTGCACCACGTCGAGCTCCATCACGCCGGGGACGTACACCGCCACAGGGACGGCCTCGTCGCGATCGTATTTGCGGGCCAGAGCCTGCAGCTTCCCCTGCTCTTCGTAGCGGCTGCGTTTGTAGTCACGCAGCAGGGTATGGAAATCGGCGTGGAGGTCTCCGGCATTCGCGAAGTAGGGTGTGACACGCCCTGAATCCGCTGCCTGGGCCAGGCCGCCGGTGGTCGGGAGTACAGCTGTAGGTTTCTGGAAAAATGGGGGGGTCAGGATGGTAAAGAACAGAGCAAGATTGAAAACCAGTAATCGGAGAAACATGGTGACCTCATGCGGTAGTGAAGCGGCGGTGTTCGTGGAATGTACCCCCTCATCTTACCGCACAACTTTTTGCATAATTTTTCATTTCTGTAAGTTTCATAAAATTTATCCATTTTTTACCTGACCGGTTTGTGAGGTGTTAACTGAGGGATCTTTATCTCTCTCCACTCTCTGCGGCCGTCACAGTTCGTCCAGTACGTGCGTATCGACCAGAAGCCCCGTACCACAGCCGCATCGGGACATCCCGATTGCTCTGTCTAACTGGAAGCCCCGCAGAGCGGTGAAATTTATCACCATCCCCTCCCCCCATGATATAATCTCGACATAATTTATCCAATTCCATTATTCTGGTTTCCACAGGAGGCATTGTATGGCTGTTGTCAAAAGTGTGATCACCTGCGACATGGAAGGCCGGATCGAGACCTTCAACGCCGGGGCGGCCGAACTCTTCGGCTACTCGCCAGAGGAGGTGATCGGCAAGAAGCGTATCTCGGTCTTCTCGCCGGGGCTGGTGGTGCTCGGTCACGTGCAGGACTGGTTGAAGGTCGCCCGCGAGCAGGGCGAGTTCCGCACGCGCACGGTGTTCCTGCGCCGCGACGGCTCCCCGATCGCCGCGGAAATCCGCATCTCCCCCACCTTCCGTAAGGGAGAGCAGATCGGCTACTGCGGCGTCACCACCCCTCTGCCCGACGTCGATCCCCAGGAGGTGATGCCTAAAATCAGCCTGGGTACGCGCCTGTTCTCGTGGATGGTCATCACGCGGGCGCCCTTCCTGACGGTCACCATCGTGCCCATCCTGGCCGCGGCGGCCTGGGTGTTCGCCCGCGGGGCGGTGCAGCCCTTCCCCTGGCTGCTCTTCGCCCTGGCGCTGCTCGGCGGCATCGCCATGCACATTTCGGCCAACACGTTCAACGATTACTTCGACTGGACCAGCGGCACGGACAAGGCCAATAACGACTACTTCATGCCCTACTCGGGCGGCAGCCGCTCGCTGGAACTGGGGCTGATCTCGGAGCGCGGACTGCTCGCTGTGGCCTGGATCAGCCTGATCATCGCTGGCCTGTGCGGCCTGCCCATCCTGCTGCTGCGCGGTCCCGAACTGCTGGCCTTCGGCGCCCTGGGCGCCTTCTCGGCCTATTTCTACACCGCGCCCCCGCTGCGCCTGGCCGCCCGAAAAGGGCTGGGCGAGCTGCTGGTGGGCATGAACTTCGGCCCGCTGATGACGGCCGGCACGGTCTTCGCTCTCACCGGCGAGCTGACCTGGCTGGATTTCTTCATCGGGCTGCCCATTGGCCTGCTCACCACGGCCATCCTGTGGATTAACCAGTTCCCCGACATGGCCGCCGATGCCCTGACCGGCAAGCACAACCTGGTGGTAGTGCTGGGGAAGGAGCGCGCCCGCTGGGGCTACCTGCTCCTGGTGGCAGCCGCCTTCCTGTCCACCCTGACCGGCGTGATTGCCGGCCTGCTGCCCGCCGCCACGCTGCTGGCCCTGGCCGGACTGCCCCTGGCGGCGTACGCCGTGCAGGTGCTCTTCCGCCGCTACACGGAACGCAGCCTGATCAAAGCCAACTCCACCACCATTCTGCTGCACATGGTGGTGGGTGTACTGCTGATCATCGGACTGGTGATTTAGGCAGAATCAAAAAAGACCCTCAGGGCTTCTGAAAACCCTGAGGGTCTTTTTTTGTTTATTCGCCGCAGCGGCTAACGGCTGCGGGACCCGCCGCGGCGGATGAAAACCTCGGCCAGGGTCTGCATGCTGCCGGGCAGAGACCATTCCACCCCCAGCCAGATCACGCTTCCCAGGATATACATGCACAGAAACAGGCCGTACAGGGGCAGCCGCAGCGCTGCCCCGAGCCCCAGGGCCAGCGGCAGGATCAGATCCAGCAGGCGGCGGTGCGCCAGGCGGGGCATGGTCCCCGCCCCGCGCCGGTGGGGGTCGATCACATCGCCTGCGCGCAGCGCCATGATCGCCGGGCCAAACGTCTTGAACAGCGAAAACGCATAGGCCGCGGCCAGACCTGCCGCCAGCAAGCGCGCCGCCAGCAGGTCCATCGAGCGCAGCGCCAGCGCCGCGGTGACCACCAGAACCCCCACAGCGATCTTGTCCACCAGCAGGCTGAGGCCGTACAGACGGGTGAGCTGCTCGGTGCTCAGGGTGGCGCCCAGCGTATTGGCCCGGGCGTGCACCTGGCGCAGGTGGTTCTTGCGCTGGTGACGTATGAGCAGCGAGATCCCGTGCAGCGAGAACGCCACAGCCAGGATCCACATATCCGCTCCGCCGGCCACATCGAACGCCGAGAAGGCCAGCAGCACGGGCAAAAACCACTGGGCCGTGATGCACGCCGCGATCCCAACCACGCCGCGAGTCTTCAGGCGCAGCGGCGGTAGGGAGTAGGCAGCCATGATCACCGCCCAGGTGACCCACAGCACCGCAAAACCCGTATGGTAGATGAGCGGTGTGCCGGCGATGAACGCCACGATCACCACCAGGGTGAGCGCCAGGGCGCTCTCTAACGGGCTCAGTCCGTTGAAAGCGTTGGATTTGAACTGCCGGCGGTCAATCCGCCGGTCTCCCCAGTCGTTGACCAGGTAAGCCAGCGCCGCCTGGGTGAAGGCGAAGATGAAGAACACAACAAAGGTCAGCGCAAAACGATCCACTGGCAGATCGTAGGCGACCGCGATATATAAACCAAGGACCCACACCAGGTTAAAGGTCGGTGGGGCCCATTCCTTCCAGCGTATAAAGCGAGCGATCTGGGCTGCAGTGCTCATGGATTCCCCTTTCCAGTTCCACCGTCATACGGTCATCCCCTCTATCCGGTCGGTCACGATGAGCACAGCGGCGAGGCCGGCAGTATGTATGTGAAAACAGCGCCGCGCAGGCGCAGCAGTTCGATTATTCAATCAAAAAGGAAATTAGTATTCCCTCATTTCCATTATAGACTCTTCGCCAGCCGCGATGCAACTAGGGATTTTCCTTCTCACCGGGTGGGGATTCCCCTACTCCTGCCCTTTTGCCCGTTAATTTCTGCTCCTTCGGGATGGCAGACGCGGACAAGCGTGGATTTTCGCAGCTACGGCAGTTTTTCCCTGCATGAAGTGCTTAAGAAGGTTCAGTTGGATCTCTTAGGGCAGATTAGTAAAGAAGGGATCAGAGAATCAATCTTATTGCCCGCAGGCGCGCGAAGCGGCATGCTACGCATGCTTGCTCGAAGCGGCCTGCGGGTTAATTTTTCCGCACCCAGGCACTCTTCGAATGTACTTGCTTGCTGACGCTCGCAAGCTGCGCTATGGACGCCTAATCAGGTTGATTGAGGTTAATTACCGCTCAAAAGTTCGACTGGTTGGGGAGTAATTTCTGGGTCCCATGCTTTGCGTGGAACCCACAAAACCGCCGCTCCGCGTCCATCCGTGTGATCCGCCCTCGTCCGCGTCCCCCGGTCAGAAAGCCGTATAATTATCCCCATATCCACAACAATAAGAGGAAATAGCCATGCCCATCTTCGATCTTCCCTTCGAGCAGCTTGTCACCTACCGTCCCGAACGCCAGGAGCCGGCCGATTTCGACCGCTTCTGGCAGCAGACCCTTGATGAAGCGCGCGCTTACCCGCTGGAGGCCCGCTTCGAACCACAGGACTTCGGTCTGGTTACGGTCGACACCTTCGACGTAACCTTCAACGGCTACGGCGGACAGCCAGTCAGGGGCTGGCTGCTGCTGCCCCGCAGCCGCGCGGGCCGGCTGCCCTGTGTGGTGGAGTACATCGGCTACGGCGGCGGGCGAGGCTACCCTATCGACTGGCTGGCGTGGAGCAGCGCCGGCTGCGCGCACCTGGTGATGGACACGCGCGGCCAGGGCAGCACCTGGCGCAAAGGCGACACGCCCGACCATCCCGGGCATGCCTCCCCGCACCATCCGGGCTTTATGACACTGGGGATCGAAGCGCCGCAGACGTACTACTACCGCCGCCTGATCAGCGATGCGGTGCGCGCTGTGGAGGCCGCCCGCAGCCATCCGGAGATCGACCCGGCCCGCGTGGCGATAACCGGTATCAGCCAGGGCGGCGGGCTGGCCATCGCCGCGGCCGGCCTGATCCCCGACCTGTGGCTGTCCATGCCCGACGTGCCCTTCCTGTGTCACTACCGCCGGGCTGTGGAAGTGGCCCTCACCGACCCGTATCTGGAGATTGTGCGCTACTGCAAGGTCCACCGCGATCGGGTGGAGCAGGTGTTCCACACCCTGTCGTATTTTGACGGCATGAACTTCGCCGCGCGGGCGCGGGCGAAGGCTCTGTTCTCCGTCGCTCTGATGGACGAGACCTGCCCGCCGTCCACCGTATATGCGGCCTACAACCACTACGCCGGGCCGAAGGACCTGCGCGTTTATCATTTCAACGATCACGAGGGCGGGGAGTCGGTCCAGGCACTGGAGAAGATCAGGTTTCTCAAGAATGAGTTGTCGTAGAGGCGGGTTTGCTGGGCCGCTCTGCGGCTGCTCACGAGCATCCGGGTTACTGAATCAACTGTAAGCCCCGCAGTGCTGCGGCCTCAGCCGCCAGCTGGGTCCCCGTCCTGCCCGCTGCACCACCGGGCAGGCAATAAACCTGAGATGGGCACGGCGCACGCCAGGGGCCAATCTTCGCAGCTGGAAGGCCGGTGAATAACCAGAATTGTTTCTGGGACAAAGCAGCCGTGCCCATTTTTTTACATTCCCACGCTCCGCGTGGGAATGTAAAAAACGGCCGCTCCGCGGCCGTCACAGTACGCCAGTATTGACCAGAAGCCAAATTCCACAACCGCTTCAGAACGCACCGACCGCTCTGGTTATCGCAGGCCCCGCAGAGCGGGGAACCTACGGCTCCCACGCAGACCGACATGGTTCCCATGCTCAGGAGCCAGCAAGTTAAATACTCTCGTTCCCCCGCTCTGCGTGGGAACGTAAAAACCAGCCGCTCCACGGCCATCACAGTTCATTCTGAGTACCGGTATCGACCTGCTGCCCCGCAGAAAAGCATGGCTCCTATGCTCAGGAGCCAGGTTACCTGGTCTGCGCCACCCGCTCTCGTCCGCGACCCCGTTAAAACAAAAACCGGGCGGCGGCATCCCTGCCGCCGCCCGGTCCGCCAGTGCGGTATGCTCAGGGCGACCTCACGGCCAGCCCCAGAAACTCCTCATCCACCTGGTCGCCGTGCTGCTGCGCCCACAGCCAGCAGGGCCCTTCGGGCGCAATGCCGCGGCAGCGGGCGGCCCAGTTCGTCTCGTCGAGCGGACGCCCCAGGCGGCACGCCGGAACCGATACTTCTCTTGTCTTTCCGGATTCATTCCCATACCAATCAACGGGGATGATGCGTGTTTTACTGGTCAGATACCTGCAGCTCATATCAATGTCCCCATTCTTCGCGGTTAAATTTGCACGCACCGCTCCAGGATAGAAGCGGCGTACTGTGTCGAGATACGCTCCGGGCGTTGAATTGTTACACCCGCTGCCGCCCCTTAAACGAACTTTAACAAAGGGCCGCCCCACCGGGGCGGCCCTGTACCCCTCTAAAAAAACATGCGCGCTCAGCGGATCTGCTCCAGCACCGCTTCAAACGCCTCCCGCAGCTGCACATCGGGCATCTCGCGCAGGCCCCACATGCCCAGCGGGACCCGGATGTCGGGGATCACGCCGGTGTCCTCCAGCGTGCTACCGTCGGGAAGCTGCAGGGTCATCACCGCCAGGCGGATCAGCGAACCGTCCGGCAGGCTGAACCCGGTGATGCCCTCGGTGTTGCCGGCCGTGGGCATGCCCACCAGCACCGCCCGCCCGGACTGCTGCATGGCGGTGGCGAAATATTCCGCCGCGCTGTGACTGCTGCCGTCGATCAGCAGCGCCACAGGCGTGGTCTCGTTCCAGCGCACCGGCCCGCGGATGCGGTACAGGGTCTGTGTGGCGCCCTCGCGCAGCGGACCGGTCTTACCGAACAGGCCCTCGGTGAAGATGGCGATGGAGGAGTCGGAGTTCCCGCCCGGGTTGTGACGCACGTCCAGCACCAGCCCGTCCAGCGGGCGATCCTCTTCCAGAAGCCCGATTCCTTCCAGTATCATTCTGGCGGAATCGCCGTCGAAATCGGGGATGCGCAGATAACCGATGTAAGGATCCTCGCTCAGGATTGCGTAGAACCAGCCGTCGCAGCCGGCAGCGCCCCCATATTCGATGTGGACCTCGCGCGGCTCTGCGTCCGGGCCCTGCTGCACGGTCAGCGTGACCTCACGGACATCAACGCCGTACAGGACCTGCCGGATGGCTGCATAATCAAATCCTTTCTCCCCGCGCTCCACCGGCTCTCCGTTGATCGCCAGGACCACATCACCGCGCTGCAGGCCGGCTTCGGCCGCCGGGCCCCGGTCACATACATCCCAGATGAACAGGGCCTCGTCCTCGCGCGCCGGCCAGATGGTCATCCCCGGCCAGGGCTGCCCCGGCTCCTGCGAGGGCAGCCCGAATTCGACTGCGAAGCGGTCCGGGCGCACAAAGCGGCTGTGATCGTCGCCCAGCGTGGCAATCATGTTCTCCATCACCGTCCAGAACTCTTCCCGGCTGGTGACGGCCTCCACCTGGGGGAGGAAATTATCGTGCACCTCCTCCCAGTCCACACCGTTGAAATCGTCGCGCACATAGTTCTCCTGCACGATGCGCCAGGCATGCTCGAACATGCCCACGTAATCGTCGGGAGCGATGGCAGTCGCAGGGGTGGAACTGCCCGCGCCCGGACCCGGGGCGCCGGCCACCAGGGCGTCCAGTGTGGCCTGCAGGCTGTTGGGGGTGCGGGTGGCGGCAGGCTGCTGGGCTGCTTCTGTGCTCGCGGGCTCGTCCCCGTCCGGCGGAGCGGCGGTGGGCGTTACCGGAACGGTGACCACCACTTCCAGGGTGCTCACGATCTCCTGCGGGGCCGGCGACCACCCGCAGGCCGAAAGGAAAGTCATGCCCAGCAGGATGACGATGGTCATGACGGCCCGGTTGGATGTCCCGGCTGGTGCTGGCGGTTGTTGGCGCATGTTGATCTCCTCCTTGCTTGCGTTAACTGGGCTTGATTCTACCGCATGCCCTCCTGCTGCGGAGCCCAACCAGGGGTAATGTATAATTCCCTGCATGGAGAACCTGGTTACGGTCACCATCCGCTCCACACACTACCACCTGATCGAAAGCGCGCAGGGCTGGTGGATGGTGGACACCGGCTGGGCAGGGACACTGCCAGCGCTGCAGGGCCAGTTACGCCGCAGCGGCATTTCCCTCGAACAGATCCGCTTCCTGATGTTCACCCACCATCATCCCGACCACGCCGGGCTGACCCAGGAGCTGAAACAGGCCTCCGGCGCACGCCTGGTGATCCACGAGGTCCAGCTCCCCTATCTCAAGGACCTGGCGGAGTTCTACCGGGGGAAGCAGGACGCCTTCCTGCCCGTGCAGGTAGGTGCGGACGACATCGTCGTGAACGACGAGAACCGCGGCCGCCTGCAATCCCTCGGCCTGCAGGGAGAGATCCTCACCACCCCCGGTCACAGCAGCGACAGCGTCTCGCTGGTGCTGGCCAGCGGCATGGCCTTCACCGGCGAC
>JAAYXE010000177.1 GCA_012516075.1 Chloroflexota bacterium
ATAACCATGCGTGAAGCCATCTCCCAGGCTTTGTGGGAGGAAATGGAACGAGATCCGAAGGTATTTATACTGGGTGAAGAAGTGGGTGTGTGGGGCGGTACGTATGCCGTCACCCGCGGGTTCTATGATCACTTCGGCCCCGATCGCGTGCGCGATACCCCGATATCAGAAGCGGCCATTGTGGGGGCTGCCATCGGAGCGGCGATGACAGGTTTGCGCCCGATCGCAGAACTGATGACGATCAACTTCGCCTTCGCTGCGATGGATCACATCGTCAACGAAGCTGCCAAGCTGCACTACATGTTTGGCGGGCAGTTTCTTCTGCCGCTGGTCATCCGGGCAGTGGGCGGCGGTGGCCGCCAGCTTGCCGCCACGCACTCGCAGACCCCGGATGCGATCTTCGCTCATTTCCCGGGATTGAAAGTCGTCGCCCCGGGCACACCTGAGGATGCGAAAGGGCTCCTGACGTCTGCGATTCGCTCGAACGACCCGGTCCTGTTCATCGAGCACGCCACGCTGTACCAGGTGCGCGCCGAGGTGCCGGAGGGTGATTATACTACCGAGATCGGAAAGTCGAAGATCCAGCGGCCTGGCAAGGATGTGACCATCGTCACCTACAGCAAAATGCTGGAAGTATCCATGAAGGCAGCCGATGCTCTGGCGCGCGATGGGATAGATGTAGAGATCGTTGACCTGCGCACGCTGCGCCCGCTGGATATGGGCCCGGTGCTTGAATCCTTCAAGAAGACTAACCGGGCTGTTATTGTGGAAGAAGGCTGGCGTTCGTACGGCGTGGGCGCTGAAGTTGCCGCCCGCCTGTACGAAGAAGCGTTTGACTACATCGATGCCCCGATCAAGCGTGTCGCCCAGGCTGAGGTTCCGCTTCCCTACAACCGCACCCTGGAACAAATGGCCCTGCCTCAAGCGGAGGATGTGATACAGGCCGTTAAGGAGGTGTTGTAATGGCTGAAACCGTAATTATGCCCAAGCTGGGCTTTGATATGGCCGAGGGAGTGCTGGTACGCTGGGTGGTGTCTGAAGGCGAAACGGTGGAGAAAGGCGCTGTACTGGCAGAAATTGAAACCGACAAAGCCACGGTTGAGGTCGAATCGAACTTTTCGGGAGTGCTGCACCGGCACCTGGTGCCTGAAGGTGAGGTCGTGCCGGTAGGTCAGCCGATTGCCATCATTGGCGAGCCGGGCGAGGAAATTAAGGATGTTCCCTCCACCGAAGAAGTGTCGGCTGCGGCAGAGGACGCCGGCCCGGGCGCCTTCACAGCCGGAGAGATTGCCGGTGGTGAGGGCGGTGAGAAACTGGATGTCGGCGTGGCGGGCGATGTAAAGTACAAAGAAGGACAGGAGCCGCAGGAGGCAGAAGCCGGGGCGACCGATACCGATGGCCGGCTGCCCGGCGGGGTGCGTGCCTCACCGGTTGCCCGGCGCCTGGCTATGGAAAAGAACATCAACTTGAGTCAGGTGAAGGGCAGCGGTCCACAGGGCCGCGTGACCAAGAGGGACATCGAGGCCTTCCTGCAGCAGGTCGAAACTGCCGCACCTGCTGCGCCGGCAGCGGCCCCGGCCGCCCCAGCGCCAGAAACGAAAGCGGTTCCGCTGCCTGCTTTCTCCCCGGTTGGCCCGCCGCCGCCCGATGAGACGATCAAAGTCAGCCGGCTGCGAGCAGCGATCGGCCGGAGAATGGTAGAATCCAAACAGCAGGTCCCGCACTTCTATGTCACTCATGAATACCGCATGGATGCGCTCATGGATCTGCGCAAGCAGGTCAATGCCATGCTTCCCGATGACGAGAAGCTCTCCGTCAACGACTTCCTGGTGAAAGCAACGGCGCTGGCTCTGCGGCAGTTCCCGAATCTGAATGCGGCGTTAAAGGGTGATGAATTAATCCGCTTCGGCCAGGTGAACATCGGTGTGGCGGTTGCGGTGGAGGGCGGCCTGCTGACCGTTGTCTGCCGGGATGCAGATCGCAAACCCCTGCGCCAGATTTCGCTCGAGGTGAAGAGCATGGCCGGGCGTGCCCGCGAGGGTAAGGTACGTCCGGAAGAAATCGAAGGGTCGACTTTCTCGATCAGCAACCTGGGCATGTTCGATGTGGAGCACTTTGTCGCCATCATCAACCCGCCGGAGGCAGCCATCCTGGCAGTGGGTTCGGCTGCTCAGGTGCCTGTGGTGGAAAACGGCGAAATCAAAATTGGCTGGCGGATGAAGGCGACTCTCTCGGTCGATCACCGCGTGAGCGATGGCGCAGAGGGTGCACGCTTCCTGCAGGCTCTGGCTGCGTACATCGAAGAACCAATGCGGCTGCTGCTTTAATCAACAGGAGACATGGATGCCTTCAACGGAATATGACCTTCGCTTCTTACAGGCCGGCATCCCGCTGCTGGAGGAATATCTGCTCTCAGACAACCTCTACTGGTCGGTGGGAGTGAGTTCGCCAGCCGGTGAGCCGGCCTTTCCCCAGATGACCATCGGACAGCTGCTGCTGGCACGCGCCCGGCTGCATGCCCGTTCGCTTTCACCGGAGCAGCGGGATTTGCTCGCCCGGCTGGATGAAGAGATGGACTCCATCCGTGCGCGCTGGAGGGTGGCCTGGGGCAAAAAGACAGCCCATGAGTTTCGGGCGCGCCTTAACCTGTGGCGCGATTTTCTGGAGGAATACCGCCAGAACCCGAATTCCAACCTCGACCGTTATGCGTACGAGGTGAGGCGCAGGGTGATGCTGCATTATCTGAAAGATGAAGCCGAAGGTCTGACCGTTCAGGAGGAAGACCTGCTCAAAGGGCTGGACAGCCTGCTGCAGAAAAGCCTGCAGCCCGGAGACTTTGTCTGGAATTCTGGCCTTTCCGCCGGTTTTCCGCGTGAGCCTTTCTGGTATCTGTACGGGCAGTTAAAGAGCGAACAGCAGGCATAGCCAGCACACACTTCGTTACCAGCTCCCGCCCGGATGAGCTAGCCGGGCGGGAGTATTTTTATGGTCCCTGCTGGACTGGTAAAATAAATTATGATAATTTCTGCCAGCCGGCGCACCGACATCCCCGCGTTTTTCACTCCCTGGTTTATGAACCGCATCCGGGCCGGTTTCTGCACGGTGCCGAATCCGTACAACTCCCGGCAGGTTTCGAGGATCTCCCTGCGCCCGGAAGACGTAGATGCGATCGTCTTTTCCACGCGCAACCCGCGGCCGCTGTTTCCGCATCTGGACGAGCTGGACCGGCGCGGTTTTCGGTATTACTTTCTGATTACACTGGTGAACAACCCGCGGGCCATCGACCCGCATTCTCCCTCGCTGCGCACCGCTGCTGAAGTGATCCGGCGTCTGGCCGGGAGCCTGGGACCCCAGCGAGTGGTCTGGCGCTACGACCCGATCGTGTTCTCCGCCTCCACGAGCCCGGATTACCACCTGGAAAATTTCGAAAGCATCGTGCGGCTGCTGCAGGGCAGCACACAGCGCTGCGTGATCAGCATTCTCGACGACTACAGGAAAGCGCGCCAGCGCATGGCAGCCCTGCAAAGGCAGGGTTACCGGCTGTTAAAGGGCGACGAGCTCGAGCAGGCTGTGGTGCAGACGGTCCCCGGGCTGGTGCAGATCGCCGCTCAGGCCGGAATTGAAGTGACCTCCTGTGCGGAGACCTTCAACCTGGTTCCTATGGGCGTGAGGCCCGGGAGCTGCATCGACGCTGATCTGCTCCATGCATTGTTTGGCCTGCGGCTCTCCTGGAAGAAAGACCCTTCACAGCGGGCAGAATGCGGCTGCGTTCTCAGCCGCGATATCGGAATGTACGACTCCTGTTTATTTGGCTGCCAGTACTGCTACGCCACCCGGGATTTTGCCCTGTCGGCCCGCAATTACAGGTCTCACGATCCGCAGTCTCCCTCACTGCTCGGCTGGCACCTTCCCAACAGCCCGGCAGCGGCTGGCGCCCAAATGCGTCTGTTTTGAGCATGAGCCAGTTAACAACCGCTGTCCCTGAGTGGGCAGCGATACAGGATAAGGATGGGGGTATTTTATGGACAGGAATGATTTTTCGGATGTCGGGAAAGTCTGGGGCGAGTGGTTTACCAGTGACGCATACACGGTAGATAAACGCCTGCGCAGATTGTTCCGGCTGCTGCCGCATGACCCGCGCTGTAAATTCTGCAACGCACCGTTTCAGGGTGTAGGCGGGAAGATCGTGCGCATCCTGTACGGAAAACAGCAGTCAGCTCTCAACCCGCGCTTTTGCAACCTGTGCGATGAAGCTTCCCGGCGCTTTCCGGGCGGCGCGGAAGTGGAAATGTCCATGCTCTTCGCCGACGTGCGAGGGTCCACAGAGCTCTCCGAGCAGATGAGTCCCACCGAATTCAGCCAGTTGATCAACCGCTTTTTTACCCTGTCATCGAAGGTCATCAATGATGAAGATGGACTGGTAGAAAAGCTGGCAGGAGATGCCGTGGCGGCATTCTGGGGAAGCGGGTTTGCCGGCCCGGATTATGTGCAGCGGATGATCAGGGCAGCCCGGCGCATGCAGCAGGCGATGACAAAGGAGAAGATCCCGGTTGGGTTAGGCCTTCATGCAGGGGTCGCCTATTTCGGCGCCATGGGCACCAGCGATGGGCTGGTCAACCTTGCCGCAATTGGGGATGAGGTGAACCTGGCTGCGCGTCTGGCATCTGAGGCTGCAGCCGGGGAAATCATTGTCAGCGAGCAGGCTCTCGCGAAAGCCGGTATGACTGCAGACGGTCTGGAATCGCGCAGCCTGAGACTGAAGGGCATCAGCGAGCAGGTTCCTGTGCGGGTGCTGCCGGCCCTCTGATACGATATGCTGGTCCGCGGCGGCTTGCTGGTAAATAGTCCATCATCATGAAGAAGCCAGATTTGTGTACCGGGGAAAGAGGGGACACGAAAGCCTGATGAGCAGACCCTTGATCTAACGCGGGTCTGACCGCGCTGGCGTTTCTTTTCACAGCCCGAACCGGCCGCGTGTGGTTTCTCTTTTATGGTATATTTTTGACGTTTTTCTGGCACTGGTAACTGCCGTCCTGGCAAATCCCCTGCTAGTTGATAATAATTCAGCCGCAAGACGAGCAGAATTGGAGATGCAATGACGTCGTTTTTACAACTGGCCTTAGCACTGGCGGTCGTAATCACTGCGGCCAAATTTGGAGGTTACCTCAGCTACCGTATTGGGCAGCCGGCGGTCCTGGGTGAACTGATCGCAGGCATTCTTCTGGGGCCTTCCGTACTGAACTTCCTTCATCTGCCTTTCTTTACCAGTGAAATTCTGCCAGAAACCATTCATGAGCTGGCCGAAATTGGGGTGCTTCTGCTCATGTTCCTGGCGGGGATCGATCTGCACATCGCTGACCTGGCACGCGCTGGACGGGTTTCGGCCCTTGCCGGCGTGCTGGGGGTGATCCTGCCTCTGACCCTGGGGGCAGGTGTAGGACTGCTCTTCAACGCCTCCCTGGAAACTTCTATTTTTATTGGTCTGATCTTATCCGCCACCAGTGTGAGCATTTCGGCTCAGACCTTAATGGAATTGAATGTGCTGCGCAGCCGGGTGGGGATCAGTCTGCTGGGAGCGGCGGTTTTCGACGATATCCTGGTTATCCTGGGGTTATCGATATTCCTGGCGCTCACTGGACCGGTTTCAGGCGGACTGCAGAGCATCCTGTGGATCGTGCTCCAGATGGCGCTGTATCTGGGTATCGCTGGCGCTGTTGGCTACATCATCCTGCCGCGCTTGAGCTTTCGCGCTGCCAATCTGCCTGTCAGCCAGGGGGTTATCACATTTACGCTGGTGGTTATCCTGCTGTACGGCTGGGCCGCGGAAACCCTGGGGAGTATGGCGGCCATCACCGGCTCTTTCCTGGCCGGGCTGGCCCTCTCACGCAGCAGGGTGAAGGAACGCATCTCCAGCGGAATTGCCACCATGGCTTACAGCTTTTTTGTGCCCATCTTTTTCATTAACGTTGGACTGTCGGCCAATGCGCGCGATCTCGTCGGGCCGAGCATCTGGCTTTTTATCGTAATGACTCTGGTTGCGGTTGTCGGAAAGGTGGCCGGTGCTGGTGCCGGTGGTCTGTGGAGCGGTTTTTCACGACGCGAAGCGCTGCAGCTGGGCGTCGGTATGATGTCACGAGGCGAGGTGGGCCTGATCGTCGCCTCGGTGGGGATCACGCAGGGGTTGATCAATCAGGAAGTGTTCGCCGCAGTGGTGGGCGTGGTAATTATCACAACCCTGCTCACCCCACCCTTCCTGCGGCTGCTCTTCCCTAAAGCGGCGCCTCCCCAGGGACAGATCAGCGAGTCCGTTGAGACAGCGTAATGATGCGCATTGAGGAGAACGAGGATGTTCTTTCTGGTTGTCCTGATATTAAATGATCCTGAATACACTCACGAAATTCTGAATGCCTGGGAGGATGCCGGAGTTTCCGGTGTGACGATCCTGAACAGCACTGGACTGGGCAGGCTGCGTAAAGCGGGCCTGCGCGACGACTTCCCCCTGATGCCCAGCCTGCGGGATATTTTTGAGACGGATGAAATTCATCACCGGACCATCCTGACGGTCGTGAACAGTCAGGCCCTGGTCGACCGTCTGGTTGAGGTGACCCAGTCCATAACAGGCGATCTGGACCAGCCGAATTCCGGGTTCCTGTTTGTATCCCCGGTGCTGCAGGTTTACGGCCTGGGGAGGGGAAGGAAAGAAGGTTAAGGATGTGAGGTGGGTTCCGAAGGCCCGCCCGTATACAACTCCCGGATTACGGTCTGCCCGGCGCCGCTCTGCATGCAGTGGAGCAGGGTGCGCAGTTCACCTTCCGGGCGGGCGGGGAATAATGCCAGCACGGGCTGGCGCAGTTCGCTGCGCAGGTCGCCGGGAAGCTCTGGAATCTTGACTTCGTCAGTCAGCCAGGCCCGGGGGATGTAGCCGACAGCCCAGCGGTCCTGCGACACTTCTTCGACCATCGCCTGGGGGTCAGCAGCCAGCCGGGCCATGCCCGAAACCTCCTGGTCCGCTAAAAATACCCGGTCAAACAACCGCCGCGCTTCGTCACCCTGCGGATACGTCCATACGACAACTTCCTGTTCCGGACCTCCCAATTCAGCCCAGGAGCGGATGCTCCCCTGATACAGGGCAGTGATGGCCTCAGCGTCAAGGGCATCCACCGGGTTTTGCGGATGAAGGATGACGACACGCTCTTCTTCAGCCAGGGCGGCTGCAAAAGGAGATTCCCAGGCCGGCGCGCCCAGGCTGAACAGCAGACCGCTGGAATCTTCAACGTCTGCAGCCGGAATTTCGCGCGTGACCAGAGCAGCCCCGGGCTGGCGCTGTGCGCAGATTTCCAGCGCGCCCAGCAGCGGGCGCAGGGCAGTCGGATATGCCAGGGGCAGGGACTGGGGCGGTGATGCGGGCGTCGTGGTAGGACTGGGGGCGGGAGTAACCGGGCTGCAGCCTGCGGCCAGCAGGACCATCAGGCCCAGCAGAAAGAATCTCATCGCCGAAATTATCCCCCTCCGTTCAGAGAAAACAGCAGGGTCACGAGCCCGATCACGGTGCAGTAAATGGAGAACACATAGAGCGGGTAACGAGTTAAAAAGCCCAGCAGCCAGCGGATCGACAGATAGCCGACCACCGCAGCAGTGATGAACCCGGGGATAAAAACCGGCAGCAGGCTGGCGAAATTGGGTAGGGCGAACAGGTCCAGGCTGGCGAGCAGGCCCGCAGCCACCATGATGGGGATGGACATCAGGAATGAAAACCGGGCTGCTGCCTGGCGCTGCAGGTTGGCGAGCATTCCGCCGGTAATGGTCGAACCGGAGCGGGATACTCCAGGGAAGAGGGCCAGAACCTGAGCAAGGCCGACCAGGAGCGCCTTCTTCCAGGTCATCTTGTCCAGATTACATTCGCATTTCCCGACTCGCTCCGCGACGAAAAGGATCAGCGCCGTCAGGAGCAGGAACAGACCGGTAGCTGCCAGGCTGTTGAAGACCCCTTCGATCTGGTCTTTAAACAGCAGGCCAAACAGACCGGCAGGAATGGTCGCCAGAATCAGATACCAGCCCAGCCGGGACTGCGGATCGCTCCACGGGTCGCGCTGCTTCAGGCCGTCCACAAAGGCAGTGCCGATGGCCGTCAGGTCTTTCCAGAAGTAAGCCAGGACGGCAGCCAGCGTGGCAACCTGAACAAGCACATCGAAAATGAATGCGGCCTGAGGGGGGATTTTCCATCCCAGCAGCTTCGGCACAATGACCAGATGCCCTGAGCTGGAAATGGGTAGAAATTCTGTCAACCCCTGTACGATGCCGAGAATGATGGATTGGAAGATAGTCATGATGTTTGGGGTTATTCCTGGACCAGTTCTCTGTTTTTAAAGAAGGTTTCTGCAAACGCCTGCATCTCCCCATCCAGGATAGCCTGGCGGATGTCATTCATCAGGGAGATCAGGGTGTACAGATTGTGGATGGAGAGCAGTGTGGCCGCAAGCATCTCTTTAGCGGAAATCAGGTGGCGCAGGTAGGCGCGGTTGAAGTTCTGGCAGGTGTAGCAGCCGCAGTTCTCATCAATAGGACGTGTGTCACGGGCAAATGCGGCGTTGACCAGATTCAGCCGTCCGGTGCGGGTCATGGCCGCATTATGGCGCGCCAGCCGGGTGGGGAGCACGCAGTCGAAGATATCGATCCCGCGCAGCACTCCGTTGACCAGATCCTCGGGTGATCCGACGCCCATCAGGTAGCGCGGTTTGTCTTCGGGCAGGATCGGATCAACGACCTCCAGCATGGCGTTCATCTCTTCCTTGGTCTCGCCCACGGAGAGCCCGCCGATGGCGATGCCCGGCGTGTGCAGTCCGGCGATAAATTCGGCCGACCGCTCCCGCAGGTCCCGGAAGACTCCTCCCTGAACGATGCCGAAGAGCGCCTGATCAGGCCGCTTCTTCGCTTCCACGCAGCGCTGCGCCCACATGTGGGTGCGCTGCAGGGCACGCTCATTGTACTCCCGGTCATAGGGCGGGGCGCATTCGTCAAAAGCCATGATGATATCGGCTCCCAGGTTTTCCTGGATCTGGATCGATTTCTCGGGGGTAAACCGGTGTGTAGAGCCGTCGATATGGCTTTTAAAGGTAACGCCGTCATCATCAATTTTGCGGATGCCGGCCAGAGAAAAAACCTGAAAACCGCCTGAATCGGTGAGAATGGGGCCTTTCCAGTGCATGAACTGGTGCAGTCCGCCCATTTCTGCTACCAGCTCATCGCCGGGGCGCAGGTACAGGTGATAGGTGTTGGCCAGCACCAGACTGGCACCGATCTCCTCGAGCTGACGCGGGGTGACAGCTTTCACCGTGGCCTGCGTGCCGACAGGGGCGAACACCGGAGTCAGCAGGTCTCCGTGCGGGGTGTGAAAAACCCCGGCGCGAGCCCGGCCATCCTGAGCAATCCGTTCAAAAGTAAATGGTGCTGCTGAGGTTTGAGCGTTCATGTGCGAAGCCTGATTATACCCCAAGGAGCCTATTCCCAAGGTGTTATAATCCTTGAATAACCTGACAGGTTCTTTAACAACCAGGCGGTATTGCTGCCTGGCCAACCATCCTCTGCTGACACCGGTCAGTGAGAAACCAAAAAACAAGGTTCAGGAGAATAACACGATATGCAACCATTGAACCTGCCCGGGCCAAAAGCGCGGGCCATCGTACAACGCGACCAGGCTGTAATATCGCCCTCCTATCCGCGTGGTTATCCTTTTGTGATGGATCACGGTCGCGGCGTTGAAGTGTGGGATGTCGATGGAAACCGTTTCCTTGACTTTGCAGCCGGCATTGCTGTGGTCGCGACCGGCCACTCCAACCCGAAAGTTGTCAGGGCCATCCAGGAACAGGCAGAGAAGTTCATTCATATTTCCTCGGATTTCTATCATGAGAAGTGGGTGGAACTGGCCGAAAAGCTGAATGAAATCGCCCCGTTCGAAGAAAATGCGGTGTCCTTTATGACGAATTCGGGCACCGAAAGCGTGGAAGCCGCCATCAAACTGGCCCGCCATTACACAGGGAAATCACAGTTTATCGGCTTCCTGGGGGCTTTTCACGGCCGCACAATGGGCGCTGTGACCTTCACCGCCAGTAAACCCATTTATCACCGGGATTTTTACCCGCTGCTGAATGGTGTGGTGCACGTTCCGTATCCTGATCCTTATCGCCCGATTCTCCAGTCTCTCCCGGGAGAAGATTATGGAGAAACGGTGGTGCGCTATATTGAAGAACAGGTCCTGGGTCATATTCTTCCGGCTGAAGATGTGGCCGGCATCGTGGTTGAACCGATCCAGGGTGAGGGTGGTTATATCGTGCCGTCGCCGGGTTTTTTCCCGGCACTGCGTAAACTCTGCGATGAATACAATATCCTGTTGATCGCCGATGAAGTCCAGTCGGGGATGGGG
>JAAYXE010000178.1 GCA_012516075.1 Chloroflexota bacterium
AAGCCGGCCGCGTTTACTTTCCCGGGGAAGTTTCCATGCTGACCCGCTTCTGACAGGTGAGGGCGCAGGGCGGCGTTCTGTTTATTTATAATGAATAGATATAACCAGGTACCGGCTGCCAGGCACCAGCACAGCATTGGATCCGGTATCACGGATATTCCAAGAGGAAAGCTGGAGATTGCAAAGTGAAGCGAAGACTCATCGACCTAAGCCATACTGTCGAGCACGGAATGATCACTTACAAAGGCCTCCCTGCACCCATCATTTGTGATTTCCTGTCACGTGAGGAATCCCGCAAGCATTATGCTGCAGGGACGGAGTTCCACATTGGCAGGATTGAAATGGTTGGCAACACAGGCACCTATGTGGACAGCCCGTTTCATCGTTTTGCAGAGAGAAGCGATCTGTCCGCACTCCCCCTCGAGTCGCTGGCGGATCTTGAGGGCGTTGTAGTTCGTGCACCGGGTTCAGAACGCGCCATTACACCCGGGGCATTTCAGGGAATCGATGTCCAGGGAAAAGCGGTTCTGGTTCACACCGGCTGGTCGCGCCACTGGCGCACCGGGCAGTATTTTGAGGGGCATCCTTTTTTGACACGGGAGGCGGCAGAATACCTGGCCGGTGCAGGAGCTGTATTCGTCGGCATCGACTCATTGAATATTGACGACACTGCCGACGGTGCGCGTCCTGTGCACACGATTCTCCTGGCAAATCAAATTCCCATTTGTGAGCACATGACGGGGCTCGATCAGTTACCGGACAGCGGCTTCCGGTTCCACGCTGTGCCGGTTAAAGTCAGAGCGTTTGGGACATTTCCTGTGAGAGCCTATGCAGTGCTGGAACCCTGAAGCACGGAGGGTGGGTTTGCCTGGCGGTAGATTTTCATCTACCCCGCCGGCTGTTTCGACCGGGCAAGCCAGTCGTGTGTAACATGCGCAGCATGTCTAAATCTATTCCGCTCAGACTTTCTGGCTGAGCCTGGACTGCAGGCGGAACAGCACATGACACCACGCGCCTCGGGGGGCGCAATACCATATCAATCGAGGGAATTCACTGCAGCCTCAATGCTCTGGCGCAGCAGCGGCTGAGAGACAGCCGCGGTGTCCATTCTGCTGGCGCCGAGGAAAGCAGCGAAGCGGGAAAAGCCGCAGGCCAGGGCCCGGGCAAAGGCTTCATCCCCGGCGAGGGCTTCATCTTCCAGCCAGAATCCCAGGATGACGAATGCGCCGGTCGAACGGTCGAATCTGCTGTCGAAGCGCGCCACCAGCCGGTCTCCCCATAAAACCGGCAGCGCATAGTAACCGAACTTGCGCTGGTGTTCCGGCTTGTAGACCTCCCACACGTAATCGACGCCAAATAGAACCTTAGCCCGCCCGCGGGCGCAAACGGGGTCGAGCGGAGCCAGGAACACAACTTCTTCCTGCGTGGTCCTCTCCAGCGGGATCCATGCCTGTGGTATACGACCGGCGATTAACTCGGCCAGCAGTTCGGAGTCGCTGGCGAGGGCATAATGCACCGCCCGCCAGCCTTCCACTTTCACCTCGATCAGTTCGCCAGCGGCGAGCATCTGATCAACAATTTGCCTGGCAATACTGAAGGGCACGCCGCGGAAAAAGGCATCACTGGTGCGGTTCAACCGTGACAGGCCGGCGAAACAGACCTCCTTCCGGATCAAGAAGCGGTCTGCTTCGTCCGGGCTGCTCTCGCGAAAGAGATGCGCCGGGGCTACCGCTTCGGCAAGCGCGTAAACACGCTCAAAGTTTTCACGGTGGTGGGTCATCACTTCGCCGGTGCGCCACAAATAATACAGCGCCAGGGAGCTGTCTTTGCGGCCGCGGTAGCTCTGCATGCGCGTACGGGTCGCCGGATCGAAATCGCGGTTGCTCACGATCTCACGCTGGCGCAGAATGGTGCGCATTTCATCGATGGCCTGGGCGTGCTCCTGGCCCATCTTGAGCACGCGAGGATCGCAGTCGGGATGACCATCACGTTCGCGCTGCATCACAACGCGCCAGTGCGGCAGTTCGTCCATCGGCCGGGTAGCCAGCCAGCCGCCCCAGTCAAAGAACCTGCGCTGTCCGTAGGTTACCTGCTCCTACATGCCTGGTGTGTAATCGAGGACACGGCTGTGCAGAGTGATATCCTGGCTGCGAGCGATGACCTGCAGCGGGTCGAGCTGCAGGTATTCCATGGCGTTCATGGCCTGTTCTGTGCCCTGGAGGCCGCGCCAGCGCCGGCCGGGCCATAATCCCTGCTTGCCGAGAACGAAGCGGCGGGCCGTATCGAGGTCGATGGTCAGCATCAATCAATCCTTTCCAGCCTGCTCAGATGTTCTTCCTGGTTGAGAGAGCGGCACCTGCTCTTCTGATCCTCAGCATCTGGTCTGGCACCGGCAGGATATCAGACTTTCACCGGTTTCCCATCCAATGCCTGGTAGGGGAAGTAGAGATGAGCAGGGTGCTGTGCCCCCCATCCGTGCCTGATTCCAGTCCCGTTGAATCATACCTCATTGTTGTGAACAGGCCAGGTGACTCAGGGGCCACAGCGCTGGTTGGTGCTGCGAAATATTCCTCAGGATAATGCGGCCAACGAGCCTGCTGCCTGTCTCATCACACCCTGGGTTTGGATAAAGAATGCATTTTTCACTGCGCATCGTGAATACCTGAATCCGGACTCACGATAAAATAGATCTGCTCTTTGTTATGGATTTTTCACCACCCGGTGAGCGTCAATCAGCCGGGAGCATGCGATGGCGGCTGCACCGCGAAAGGAATGAGAGATGAAAGCCAGTTTCATAGCCGGATTTGGTCCCATTGTGCGGGATGTCGATTCCAGCCGGGCTTTCTGGCAGGCCGGAATGGGGATTGAACTCGAAGAGGCTGCTCCCAGTTACTGGGCCAGCGATGAAATCGAAGGGACAAAAGCCTTCGCGCTGTGGCCGCTGAGTCATGCTGCCGAATCGTGTTTTGGCAGCGATGTCTGGCCAGAAGATATCCCTGTGCCCCAGGCGTGGATCGAACTGGATGTGGACTCGCCCGAGGCTGTTGGCGCTGCGGCTGCCGAACTGGAAAGCGCCGGGCACCGCCTGCTGATCGGTGCCCATGAGGAGCCCTGGGGTCAGACGACAGCACGCCTGCTCAGCCCCGAGGGTCTGCTGGTCGGGATCACATTTACACCATGGATGCACGGCGAAGGTGCAGGCTGAGACCCTCCGTCGAACAACCGCTTGAATTCATCACCCATCGTTCAGGCGCTGCCGGAAGACCTGTTTTTCGCGAGCCGGCTGAACGGACGATCCATTCTTATGAGTCAGCAGGCGAATGATGCCTGAACGGGTGATGATGCCGCAAAATTTGCCGCCCGCCAGCGCAGCTGCGTCGAGCACCGGCAGGCAGCGGAAGCCGTGCATCACCATCAACCGGACGGCGTGCCAGATCGGGGCATTTTCTCTGACCCAGATCACACGGGTGGTCATTACATCGGCCGCGGTGAGCTGCCTGCCTTTCTGGGGATACACCTGGGGAAGTTGTTCGGGGGTAACCGGTTCATTGAAGACTGCCAGATAACTTACACCAGCCCGGGGGAAGCTCTTTTCTTTCACGAAGAGATCGTGTTCGGTGACGATCCCTACCAGCTGGCTTTCATCGTCCAGGACCGGCAGACACTCGACACGCTTTTCGTGGAAGATGCGCACGATTTCCGGCACCGGTGTGGATCTGGCAATCGTGATGCAGTCGCTTTCCATCGCGTCGCGAACGAGGGGGGAGGTGCGGAGCGAGCCGGCGGTTCTGATTTCGATATGGGTATCCCCGGTGTCATCCATCCATTCGTATAGTTTAATTAACAGCGGGAGCACAAGATATGCTCCCGCTGCCACCAGCGCCCCTGTCAGCAGAGCCGTCCCCAGCATTAATGGATCGAAATACCCGTCCCAGGGCCACAGCAGGAAGGCTGCTGCCAGCAGGACACCCGCCTGCCGTATGCCGGTCGCGGTTGTGACTGGACCTGCCGAGATCACGTTCATACGGCGGCCAGCCCACAACAGCAGTGCGCCGGACAGCAGCGCCAGGCCGGTTGTGAGCACAAGCTGAGAAGTAAGCCGGAGGTTCGCCTGCCAGGCAGCGAATACCAGGAGCAGGCCCCCCAGCAGGTATGCGGGCCTGGATTCCATCAGTTGCAGGGAACCGTCACTCCACATCCCCAGACGGGATCCATAAGCGCTGTAAACCAGCGCACTTATCACAGCCGCAGCGACCGGTGACAGCCCAAAATAGAGAGCGATGCCATAGGACAGATACACCTGCACGATGCCAAGGCCCTTCCTCCATCTTTCATGCCGCAGCTTTGCCGTGAGGTGAACTGCTGAATAGCCAAACAGCGCGCCAAAGGCGGCACCACCCAGCAGTGCGAGCAGATAAGAACCGGGCATACGGGGCTCAATGGAGGCTTCTGCCAGCAGGAACCCGAGGGCCAGCAGGCCGATATGGCTGAAAACAGACGGGCTGTCCGCTGGACCGGCAGCCCTGTGCACCAGGCTGGTGACCAGCAGAGAAAATGCCAGGGAGAGGAGGGCGTTCAGGTTCAAGGCAAAGTAAAGGATGGCTGCGATCCCCAGAGCCATGCCCGACCAGACCGCAAAACCCTTCGGGTCGAAAGGCGTTTTTGACTCTCTCTTCTGCACTACCAGAAGCGCCTCCTGCCAGAACAGGAACGGGAGGATGAGCGCCGCGATCCACTCCCGGGGAATGTACACGGGAGCGGGTGGTAAAACCAGAGCAAAAACCAGCACAATGGCTGCTGCCCACCGGGTGGGCTGCGAAACTTCTGGTCTTACTTTCAGAAAAGCCGCCAGAAGCAGCAGGAACACCACTGTGGGTACCCATTCAAACATTTTCACTCACCTTTCATATCTCAGAATTCTCGCAGGTAGTGCTGCAGGATAGGCTCACCTGCAGCTCCACGGTTCCGATGAAGAAATCGTACACAGCCTTCTCTGATCAACAGATCATTTACTCTGAGCTGCCTGCAGATCATCTGTCTCGCCCGGGCTGCCCAGCTCATGGGTTTCTGTGTCGTAGCGTCCCTTCAGCTCATCGATGATCGTATGCTCCCAGAGCGGCACACCGATGAAATAAGCCGCGCGCCCGAGCACGTGTCCAGAGACAGGGACCGTCAGGAACAAAAACGCCAGGATAAGCAGGGCCCGGACGGTGACTCCGAAATCGCTGAAATAAACGGCCAGCGCCATCACCATCAATCCTGAGCCCAATGAAGATGCCTTTGCGGCTGCCTGGATGCGTGAAATGAGGTCCGGCATGCGGTTGACGCCTACGGCGGCAAGCAGCAGCAGGGAGGCACCGGAAAACAGCAGGATGTAAACCAGAATCTCACGCATCGCGAGCCCTTCTTTCAATATACAGACCGAATGCCACTGTGCTCAGGAAAGAGATCAGGACCAGCACAATGGCAATATCCAGAAACACAGGCTGGTTCGTGCCGATAGCGTAGGCACTGATGAAACCAACGACCAGGGAAGTATTGAGATCGAGCGAAACGACCCGGTCTGGCAGGCTGGGACCGCGCAGCAGGCGGATAAAAGCAAGCACCATGGCTGCAACCAGCATGATGAACACCAGGTTTATCGCTGTAGAAAGCTCGCCAAAGTTACCAAAGATCATTTTTACAACTCCAATTTCTCGATATCAGCGCAGGACCGCCAGGATTCTGCGTTCCAGGCCCTCTTTGATTCTGCGCCGGGCTTCTTCGACATCGTCGATGTACATGACGTAAACGTAGAGTACCTTACGGTCGTTCGAAACGTCCAGGCTCACTGAGCCGGGCGTGAAGGTAATCATATTGGCCAGCAGCGTAATCTCGACATCCGTCTTCGCATCCAGGGGGATGGCGATAATCCCGGGGCGCATGTGATAGCCGGGAGTGAGCACATCAAACGCAACCCGCAGGTTTGATGTCAGCAACTCCTTGAGAAAATACAGCAGCAGGCTGATCACCTGAGGGATTTTGACGAAGTAGTTCGGAAAACCGATCACCCGGCGGGTCAGATAGAGGATGATAAAACCCAGCACAAAACCGGTCGCCAGATTGCGGAAAGAAAACTCGGCCGTTGCCGCAACCCAGGCCAGGGCTAAGAGGATATTCCAGAGGAAACCTTTCATAACCGCCCTCCCATCACGACCTCGATGTAGCCCGCAGGATTCAGAAGCTGGCTGGCCGCTTCGGTCGTCAGATTCAGGATTGGTTCGGCTCCAAAACCGATGACCAGTGTGAGGGCTGCCAGGGCTGCTACCGGGGCCAGCAGCGACAGAGGCGGCCTGGCTGCCGGGCTGGGGTTCGTTTCAACCCCGGGATTTTCAGATTTCGCAGGCGCCGGCTTCCAGAACGCTTCGTTCCAGATTTTTGTCATTGAAAACAGCGTCAGCAGGCTGACAAAGATGGCAACCGCGACGATCAGATACTGTTCGGTCTGCAGGCCGGCCTGGATCAACACCAGCTTGGCAAAGAACCCGGAGAATGGGGGAATGCCGGCCAGTGACATAGCCGGGATGGAAAACAGAATGGCGATCAGGGGCTGCGCCCGGTAGAGGCCGCCCAACTGCTGCAGATCCTCTGTGCCGGTTTGCTGTTTTACGATGCCGCTGATCATGAACAGATTGGACTTGACGATGATGTGGTGTGTGATATAGAACAGGGCGCCGGCAATAGCGAGCGGTGAATTCAGGGCCAGCCCCATCACCATGTAGCCGATCTGGCTGATGATGTGGAACGAAAGCACCCGCCGGAAGCCGTTTTGGGCTACCGCACCGAACACCCCTACCAGCATGGTCAGTCCAGCGATGATCAGCAGCAGGCCGTTGATATAAACCTGGTCGTGGGTGAAGATCAGCGTAAACACCCGGATGAGCGCGTAGACACCGACTTTGGTCAGGAGGCCGGCGAACACGGCTGAAACCGCAACCGGAGGGGTGTGATACGAAGCTGGCAGCCAGAAGAAGAGCGGGAAAACGCCGGCTTTGATCCCGAACGCAACCAGGAACAGGCAGGCCAGCGCGGTCAGTAAACCGGGCTGGGGAAACTCGGGCAGTTTTCTGGCCAGATCGGCCATGTTCACCGTTCCAACCGTCCCGTAAAGCAGACCCAGAGCGGCCAGGAAGATCGCTGAGGAGAGCAGGTTGAGGGCAACATATTTAATGCCGCCGAGGAGCTGGGGTTTCTCGCCCCCCAGAGTCAGCAGTACAAAGGAGGCCATCAGCATGACCTCAAACCAGACATACAGGTTGAACAGGTCGCCGGTCAGAAAGGCCCCGTTGACTCCCATCAACAGGATGCTCATCAGGGGGTAGTACCCGAAGACCTCGCGGCGGTTATCAATGCTGCCCAGCGAATATATGGTTGCTGCCAGGCCAATGATGGCAGCCAGGACGACCATGAGGGCGCTGAACAGGTCGGCAACCATGGTGACGCCGAAGGGTGCCTGCCAGCCACCGATATGAATGGTCTGAATCCCGTCACTGCGCACCTGTACGAGTAAAAACAGCGCGGCCAGCAGCAGTGCCGTGGTGCTGATGACAGTAATCGTTTTCTGTATTCCTCGCCGGCGCCAGGCGATGATCTGCAGCGCGGCGCTGGTCAGTGGAATCACGATCGGAAGCATGATGGAGATACCGGTCATTCGGGCACCCTCATGTCTTCAAGATCGTCCGTATCGCCAGCCTTATGAGCCCGGTGAATCAGGACGACGGTAAAGGCTGTTACACCGAAGCCGATCACGATGGATGTCAGGATAAAGGCCTGGGGCAGGGGATCGGCAGCCGGCAGCAGCGGAAGAAGCTGACCCTCAGCCACCAGAGGCGGCTGGCCTCGCACCAGGCTGCTGGCGGTGAAGATTAACAGGTTTGCGGCATGGCCCAGCAGAATAAGGCCGAAGATTAACTTCACGATGCTGCGGCGGAGCAGAAGATATATTCCGGCAGCATATAAACCTCCGATTACGATTGCGAGTAAAATCGCCATATTACTCCTCAGCTAAGGAAAAAATGACCATCAAAGAAACCCCCATCACCACCAGGAAAACACCGATGTCGAAGATGACCGGCGAACCCAGTCCGAGATCGCCGATGAAAGGCAGGTCCTCACCGGGCCACAGGCCGCTCAAGAACGGTTTCCCTGATAACCAGGAGGCCATACCGGTCAGCACGGCAATTAGCAGACCAGAGCCGATCAACGTGTGGAGTTCGACATGCAGTGCACTCCTTGCTGCCGGCACACCATAAGCCAGCGCATATAAAGCGAAGGGTGCGGCCGCCACCAGGCCGGCGATGAAACCTCCGCCTGGCTCATTGTGCCCGCGTAAAAGCAGAAAGACTGAAAAAAGAAGCATAAGAGGCAGCAGGTAGCGCGCTGCGGTGCGTAAAATCGGTGATCTCAATTACGGCCTCCGTTCTTCGTCCGGCTTGCGCAGTTTCAGCAGGGCAAATACGCCCAGCGCTGCCAGCGACAGGACTGTGATTTCTCCCATGGTGTCCAGTCCGCGGAAATCGACCAGAATCACGTTTACGATGTTGCGACCGTGCCCAAGGACGACGCTGTTATCCAGATAATAGTCTGAGATGGGCGGGTAAAAGTTAACCGTGTGTGCGATCAGGACGAGCACGGTCATCAAGACTCCCGCGCTGATGGCAACAATGGAATCGCGTATGCGTGCTCCGCGGCGGGTGAGGCGGGCAAAATTGGGCAGGTGATAGAGGATCAACACCAGCAGGATCACCGTGACGGTTTCAATCAGGAACTGTGTCATGGCCAGGTCCGGCGCTCCGAAGATAATGAAGATCAGGGAGACCCCTGCGCCAACCACGCCCAGTGCAGCCACGGCGAACAGGCGAGAATCGGTCGCAGTCACGACAAAGGCCGCGGCCAGAATCACCACCGTCAGGGCAGCTTCGAAAAACGTGAATTCGGGAAGGCCCGCAATCTGAATGCGCTCTCCTTTGATGATCAGCGTGAATGTCACCAGCACGACCGCCGCAGCGGCGACGATCTGCAGATAATCGTGCAGCCGTCCAGTTTGCAGCCGGCTGGTCAGACGAGAGGCGAAGTTCAATAAACCATTCAGACCGGCGCTGTAGCCTTTCTCCGGCAGCCAGGCGAAGCGGTCGGCAGTTCTAACCATCCGGCCGAACCAGACCCGCTGCGTCAGGAAGAGAACCACGCCTAACAGCACGGAGAGCAGGCTCAGGCCGAGTGCCGGGGTGAATCCGTGCCACAACTTCAGGGAGACAGCCTGAGGCGTTCCCAAGATCCCGGATACGGCCGGCGAAACCAGGCCGTGGGCCACACCCGAGGGAAAGATGCCCAATACCAGCCCCGACAGCGCGAGCACAGCCGGGCCCAGCCAGAGAGAGAGCGCCGGTTCGTGCGGTTGTTTGGGGGTGGGTTTCAGTGCACCGAAGAAAGGCCGTACGAACAGGATCATAGCCATGGCCACAGACACTGTAGAAAATACAACCACGGCAGCAGTGAGGGGGATGCGGTAGTCTGCCATCTCCAGCAGGGCTTCGAGCAGCTGCTCTTTGCCGATAAAGCTCAACAGGGGCCCAAAGCTGGCCAGCGAGAGACCTGCCAGGAGAGTGATCGCCGTCAACAGGGGCATTTTTGCCCGCAGCCCCCCCAGCTCATCCACTTCCTGGGTGCCTGTTTCGTGATAGATGGCGCCGGCAATCATGAACAGCGCCCCTTTGTACAGGGCATGCGCCAGCAAAAACACGACCATCGCCTGAATAGCGCCTGGCGTGCCAATACCGATCAGCATCGTCATGACGCCCAGCGAACTGATGGTGGTGTATGCCAGGATGCGCTTTAAGTTAGTGGAAATAAGCGCCAGGAATGCGCTGAAAAGTAAAGTGACCAGTCCAGCCCCGGCGATGAGGTAGAACCAGGCGTCGGTGCCGCCCAGGATGGGGCTCAACCGCGCCAGAAGGTAAATACCCGCTTTCACCATTGTCGCGGAATGCAGGTAAGCGCTGACGGGCGTCGGCGCTTCCATCGCACCCGGAAGCCAGAAGTGGAAGGGGAATTGGGCAGACTTGGTGAAAGCCCCGGCCAGGATCAGGAGGAGCGCCGGAAGGTACAGTTGGTGAGCGCGCAGGACGTCCGCATGGGCACCCAACACAGACAGATCCATGGTCCCACCGCTCTGCCCAAGGAGGACAAATCCTGCCAGCATCGCCAGACCTCCGGCGCTGGTCACCAGCAGCGCCTGCAGTGCAGCCCGGCGGGCTTCTTCGCGTTCGTGTTCAAACCCAATCAGTAAATATGAGCTGATGCTGGTCAGTTCCCAGAAGACAAACAACAGCAGCACGTTGCTGGCCAGGACGGTGCCCAGCATGGAAGCCATAAAGAGAACCAGGAACGCGTAAAACCTTCCCAGCAGCGGATGCCCGGCCAGATAACCGGAGGCATAAATGGTTACCAGCGCCCCGATCCCACAGATGAGCAGGGCGAAGAGCAGAGAAAGCCCATCCAGCGTAAATGAGAGCGAAATACCCAGGCTGGGAATCCAGGGGTAAGAAAAGGTCAGGCTTTCACCGCCTGCAACGACAGGAATAAACGTCGCAAAATATATAAAGAGACTCACCGGCAGCAGCGAGAGGATCCACCCGGTCAGATTGCGGGTGAAGCGGTGCAGCGATGGCGCTGCCAGTGAAACGATGAAACCTGAAAGGACAGCCAGATGCATTCCTGTCATCTCCTTACCTGACCACCAGTACCGGGCATTCGACTCGCTGAGTTACTGCCATGCTGACACTGCCGAGCTGGTTGCCGGGCCACAGGCTCTGACCGCGGGCGCCTATGATGACCATATCCGGCTTATAGGACTCTGCCGTACCGGTGATCACGTTGATTGCCGGCCCTTTTACAACGATGCTTTCCACATCCTCAATCCCCATCTCTCGCAGCCGGCCTGCCGCCTCTTCCGCCAGGGATTCGGCCTGTTCCCGGGTTTCATATATGGATTCGGGCGTCGGGCCGTCAGACCCCGGATGGGGCGGTGGGATGAATGCGTGCACAAGGACAATGCTGGCGTGGTAGCTGCGAGCAAGCGAGGCGGCAAAGTAAAGCGCCTGTTCAGAACAATGCGAGCCATCGATGGCCAGGAGAATTTTTTGAATCATTTCTTCTTATCTCTAAAGCTCTTTTCTGGACCCGTTCAGGGCTAACCGGAGAAGGGCAGCGATCCCTGAAAAGGACGAATTTCCTGCCACGACCATTAAACCGTTCAAACTTATTTTCCGCTACCGAAACAACGCGTAATTTGGAATACGCGAAAATGCTGATTTACACCGAAAATGGTATGGGCGAATTCGACTATAATCAGAATATGACAGCACCCATACGAGTAATACTGGCAGACGATCATGCGATGTTCCGGCAGGGCACTGCGGAACTGCTGAACCACGAAGCAGATATTGAGGTTGTTGGCCAGGCAGCGGACGGCCAGGAGGCCATTGAATTAACTGCGCGGCTGCATCCGGATATCGTGGTTATGGACGTGCGGATGCCCGGCCTTTCGGGAATCGAGGCCACGCGCAGGATTCGCAGCCAGCATCCCGATGTCCAGGTGCTGGTGCTGACGGCCCACGACGATGACCAGTACATCTTTTCGCTGCTTCAGGCAGGCGCCAGCGGTTACTTATTGAAGTCAGCTCCCATCAGCGACCTGATCAATGCGATTCGCCATGTGCAGGCCGGTGAATCGCCGCTGGACCCGGGTATTGCCCGCAAGGTGGTGCTGCAGTTAACGGGGGACGGTGAGAAGCGATCCAGTGCCAGCAGCGAGGAACAGCCATACGATGGCCTCTCTCCCCGCGAACTGGAGGTGCTGCAGCTGCTGGCGCGCGGGATGAACAACCGCGCCATCGCAGAAACGCTTTTCATCAGTGAGCGCACCGTCCAGGCTCACCTGACGAGCATTTTTGCCAAGATGCAGGTTAATTCACGTCTGGAAGCTGTGCTGGCCGCCATCCGGCGCGGCTGGCTGACCCTCGAATTTTAGGTTTGACTGCATGGATTTCATATCGGGACGCTCCCACAAGCTGCGCGATTATGTCATTATCTGGGTGCTGCTCCCGCTCCTGCTGGTGATGGCCGCGTTTGTGGCCGCCCGGGCGCTGGCATTCGAGCGCACACTTACTGAACTGCTGGTGGAGCGCCAGCGCCAGATTGCATCGTCTGCAGCCGTGGGCGTCTCCGAAGTCGTCCAGGGCTACGCCCGTATTCTCAAAGCCCTGGCTGCCCATCCAGATCTACTGAACAACTCGAGGAATCTGCGCAGCGACGCCCTGGAGAGCGCTGTTCAGGCGCTGGGAGAATTTGACCTGGGGGTGGCGGTTTTTGACAGCAGCGGCAGGCAGACCGCGCTGCTGGCCGGTGATGCGGAAGAGGCCTCCGGGGCGATTGCGTTCGGAGAATTATTTTCACAGGTGCGAGCCTACGAGGCGCCGGTATTCAGCCAGCTCATGTTCAGCGCATCCAGCTCTGAACCCTACATCCTGGTTGGCATGCCGATAATAGATGAGGGCGGTGTTTTCCGCGGGGCGCTGATCGGGGCCGCACGTGCGCGCACCTCATCTCTCGCCAACCCTATCCGCCAGGTAAAGGTGGGCGAGGACGGATTTGCCTACCTGCTGGATGGCAGCGGAAAAGTGATCTATCACCGCGACGAGTCGCAGATCGGAGAAGATTACTCAGACCGTTCTTTCTACCGCCAGGCCATCAGCGATGATGCGGATGCAGGCATTATGATCAGCCCAAACGGAGAGCGGTTGGTTGAGGCCGACGCTCCCATAGCGGCAGCGGGATGGATCTTGATCGTCCAGGAATCCTGGGATTCAGCCGCAGCCCCTGCCCGGCGATACAACATTGTTTCGATCGTCCTGGCCACCATCACCGTCTTGATCATCGTCATCATTATCGTACAGGGGCTGCGGCGTATCTCGCTCCCGATCCATTTCCTGGATGAACAGACTGACCGGTTATCCCGTGGGATCCCCATGCAGGCTTTCTCTCAAACCGGCATTCGGGAGCTGGACGACCTGGAGAGTTCCTTTGATGAAATGGCCCGCCAGATATCCACGTACCGGGCCGGTGTTCACCGCTTTATTAAAGCGCTGAATCAATCCCAGGAAAGCGAAAGGCGCAGGATCGCGCGCGATCTGCACGACGAAACTGTGCAAAACCTGCTGGCCATTTCGCGGCAGGTCGAGATCTACCAGCGCTCGGAAACAGAACCGCAAAAGCTGGAGCGGCTGCGGGAGCTGCAGAGGGTCATTGGAGAAACACAAAAGGGCCTGCGCCGCATTATTCGCGACTTACGCCCCCTGATCCTCGAGGATCTGGGCCTGATCCCGGCGCTCCAGGCGCTCCTGCGCGGACTGCGAGAAGGTCCTCAGGCGGTGCCGCATGTGCATTTTGAACTGGAAGGCGAACCGGTGCCCCTCTCCAGTGAACACGAGCTGGCCTTTTACCGCATCACCCAGGAGGCTCTGAACAATATCCGTAAGCACTCCGGAGCGACCGGGGCTCAGGTGAAGCTGGCTTTTCGAGGCGACCGGGTTGTGCTGGAGATCGAGGACAACGGGCATGGTTTTCAGGTTCCGCCATCCATCGCCGATTTCTCTCAGTACGGTCATTTTGGTTTGATGGGAATTCAGGAGCGGGTCTGGGCGCTGGGCGGCGAGCTGCTGATCGAGTCAGGCAGTCGCGGAACCCGTCTGTGCATTGAAACCCCCATTTCGCAGGAATAATCTGAATACTGCGAATTAATCCATTGCTGGAACGGCTGCAACCTCCTGCTCCTGATAGTGGGTTGAGAGCAGGCGGTAAGACCGCGAACGCAGGGCCATGACGGTCACAATGAACCCGATCAATCCGGCGATGGTAAACAGCAGCGCGAGACCGCGGTCGGTGCCGGTGCCAAACCAGCTCCCCAGCAAGTCAACCCCGGCGCCGGTGGTCATAAAGGGGATGAAGAGGATCTGGGCGACAGGTCCGATCAGGAAGGATGTGACCGGCGAAGCCGCCTGTTCCACACTCTGTGCGAATCCAAACACACGTCCCTGGCGTTCGGGAGGAACAATCTTTTGCAGCACGGTCTGTTCAGCCGCTTCCACAACCGGGACCAGAATGATCCAGATCGCAAGACCCACCGTGAGCAGGATGATTGAAGGCTGGATGGTGAAGAAGATACAGCTCGTCCACATCGCAAGGTTGGCAAGCAGAAGCGAGCGGAGCGGGTTGTCCCCCAGGCCTCTGCGGGCAACTATCAGCCCACCCAGGATGAACCCCAGACTCAGAATACCCCACAGCGTACCCCAGACCTGTACCGACACGAGCATCAACCCGTAAGCATCCATCAGTGACATGAAAATCCCACCCAGGAAGTTGTTGAAGGTTTGGAAAAAGATCAGGGCCAGCAGACCGGGGATCTGGTTAATCACGCGCAGCGTGCCGCGCAGATCGACGCCCGTGCTGGCAGGGGCAGGCTGTCCGTCCGGGTGCTCATCTGCCTGTGAAACCGGAGGCAGGTCCGGAACCGGTATGGTCCATAAATGAAGGATGACTGCCGCACTTAAGATGAGGGCGGAAGCTAGCATTCCGGTCATCCCCAGAAAGCCAACGGCCAGACCGCTGGAGACCGAAGCGGCCAGAAATGAAACGCCCATGGCGGTCCCGACCATGCCGTTGGCTCTATCACGCGTGTCCTCAGGGATCATGATCGTCACCAGGGTCGATAGGGCGATCCCGCGCATATTCCCTGTGATTGCTCCGACGAGGACCAGCACAATAAAAGCCCACAGCCGCAGGCTGGAAGCATCACCGTATTCCTGAGGCGGTATGGTGATAAAAACGGCCGCAGCCAGGGCGAACAGCAGCAGCGTGAGAACACTGGAAAACAGCATCACTTTTTTCTTTGGATAGCGGTCAACCAGGGATCCAAGAAAGAACCCCGACAGCGCCACGGTAGTCGTAAAGATACCGGCCATGATGGATGTGGCAATCACCGATCGGGTTTCCAGGAACACCCAGAAGGTGACGGCAAACCACACGAAATTATTGGTCATCGCAGCGACCAGAGAGTTGACCAGAATGCTGTAGAAGTTTTTCATTTTTGTGGCCTCCTTTTCGAAGGGGTCCTGCGACCAGCGAGAACCTTCTGCACTGAATCTCCCCCAGCCAAATTGGAGAAATATTGTCCAATATAGCACAGTTGTTCTATGCGGGCAACGCTCAGAACCTTAAAATTTTGAGCAAAATCGCTGGAGAAGGGCACCTGCCAGGCAGGAATATACCGGTTTGCTTTCCCCCGTCCGGTAAACCATTATCTGTACCCGGCGATCGTTTCAACGAAATTGATCTGCTGCCCGTGAGCGGGTGCGGCAGTGGTCTCGCTGGCCCATTTCTGACAGGAGCTGTCCTGTCAGTAAGGCCCGGACACCTGCGAAATACCGAATAGAAGACTCACCAGTGTTTTCATTTCTGGTTCGAGAACCGGATGCACACCGGCAGTGTGTGCGGGTCACATTAGCGAGCAGGGGATCCGGGATCAGGTTCCTGTAAGGCGGTTAAACCTGCCGCTTCCAGTGCCCGTTGTATCTGCTGCAGGGCATTCGGCCCAATCCCGTGCAGAGAGGCCAGTTCTGCACGGCTGGCGCCGGCGAGGTCGCTGAGTGTGTGGTATCCTGCACCCGTTAGTGCACGGACTGCGGGTGCAGCCAGGCCGATCTCCATAACAGGTGTCTGGGGGGTATTTTTCAAGGCTGCAGTCCTCCTGTGTGATTCACCGCCCGCAGGAGCGGTGTTTTGTCCCCCTGGTATTAACAGATTGCAGCCATAAGAATACCCGATTTACTTCAATTAATCAAGTGTGAAATATCAAAAATGAACTAGGGATCAGGAGGTCTCACCGGTCAGGCCGTGTATTATAACAACGGTACAGGGGGTTTAGATTACGCTTATTCCGGGTTTCGGGCGATGCCGTGCTCAATGGCGTACAGGGCGGCCTGAGTCCGGTTCACCAGGTGCAGTTTATCCAGCAAATTGCGCACGTGTGTAGTCACCGTTCGCACAGAAACACTGAGTTCACTGGCAATTTCCTGGTTCGTGAGCCCGCGTGACAGGCATTTAAGCACGTCCAGCTCGCGCGGGGTGAGGGCTTCTCCTCTCAGATGAGGGGGCTGATACTGCTTGATTTCGCGCATCAGCTTCTGGGCAGCCAGATAATGGAGAGAGACCTCGCCTCGATGAACGGCGCGGATAGCTTCGACCAGGTGCTCGGGAGCAGAATCCTTCACATGAAAACCCATGGCACCAGCTTTAATGGCGCGCAGGACATTGTCGTCTTCGGGAAAGCTGGTCAGCACCAGAATGCGCGCATCCGGGTTGTCTTGAATGATCTCCTGAATAGCAGTCACGCCGTCTTTGACAGGCATCTGGAGATCGATCACCAGTATGTCGGGCCGGATTTCGGCCACCAGCAGCACTGCTTGTGCGCCGTTTTCTGCCACGGCGACAATCGTCATATCCTCATAGGCTTCCAGCACTGTCCGCAGTCCCTGGCGAACAATGGGATGGTCATCCGAAATCATCACACGGATGGGACCATTATCTGCTGTATCCTTCATTAGATCTGTCTCCCTATGTCACGAGTTTACTACGGATAAAAAGAGTCCAGTCTTACAGGGAGACCCTCACCTGCACAGCCGTTCCTGCATGACTTTCCGAAGTGATGTGGAGCAGGGCGCCGATCATCTCGGCTCGCTCGCGCATCGACTGTAAGCCCAGCCCGCTGGAGCTGGCTTCTGGATTAAAGCCGACCCCGTTGTCCCGAATGGTCAGGGACAGCTCCCCATCCTGACACTGGAAGCATACTTCGATGGTCTTAGCCTGTGCATGGCGGAGCGCATTGTTTAACGCCTCCTGAGCTATATTGTAGAGCTGTTCTTCCACAGGGTAAGAGAGCTGCGTACAATCACCCTTGACCTCGAGAACTGTGTCCACATTGACGCGCTGCTCGACTGACTCTAGCCGCTGCTGCAGCGCTCCGACAAGCCCGGCTTCTTCCAGAATGGAAGGACGCAGCTGGTGAATCAGCAGTCGCATTTCTTTAAGCGCTTGCAGCCCGATGCCCTCCAGCTGCTGAAAGGAGGCGGCCGGGTCTGTTAGGCGGCCATCCTGTGCCATTTTCTTCCAACCGCTGCTGAGTAAACTCATGCTGTATAGAAGCTGGGTAACCGAATCGTGCAGTTCACGCGCCAGCCGCTGGCGCTCCTCGCTTACCGCTGTCTCCTGAGCCTTCTGGTAAAGGCGTGTGTTTTTGATCGCAATAGCCACATGCGCGGCAAAGGCTTCCAGGGCCTTCTGATCTTCTTCCGTGTATGCATGGGGGAGGGTGCTCTTAACAGTCAGTGCGCCCATGGGTTTTAAGCCGCTCTGCAGCAGAACATACATTTCAGAAGGGAGGCCATCATCCGGGTCGCAGCGAACTGTTTTGGAATGCCGGCCTTCTACCACCCGCAGAGACCTGCCATGGTCAAGCATCCACTCGACACAGGATCCTTTAAATGGCCGGCGATTACCAGGCATGCGCCCTTCCAGCCCTGCACGATAGAGGTCTTCGATTTCACTCTGGCCCTCATTGAGGAGTGAAATCGAGAAAACATCAACCGGCATCATCCAGGCAGCCATCTGGTGGATGGCAACATAGATCTGGTCAGCATCCAGGCTGGCACTGTTTACGACCCGGCTGGCCTGGTTAAGTATGGCCAGGCGCGAACGGCTCTTTTCCAGTTGGGCTGTTCGCTGTGCCACAAGCTCTTCCAGGTGCTGGCGGAACCGATCCAGGTCGGCCTCGACCTGCTTTCGCTCGCTAATACCTTTTACCAGACCGAAAACCTGGCTGGCATTCTCATCTGGACCACGAAAAACGGACACGATCTTGGACCCCCAGATCGTGCTCCCATCCCGGCACAGGTAGCGAGATTCTTTCCCGTATGTAGACCGTTGTCCGCGAATCAGCTCGTCCCAAAGGGCAATTGTCGCTGCACGGTCATCGGGATGGATGATCTCCCAGTATGTCATTTCATGTAATTCAGATTCAGCGTAACCGGTAAGGGCCTGGAATGCCGGGTTAGCGCGAGTGAAATACCCTTCTATATCAGTGATAAATATCCCGATCGGAGAATGGTCGAAGACATGCTGAAAACGGCTTTCACTTTCACGCAGGGCTGCTTCACGCTGCTTTCGACCGGTGATATCGCGCAGGAAAACCGAATAGATACGCTGCCCGTTCAGGCGAAGATCTGAACCAGAGGCCTCGACTGGAAAGATATCGCCGCCCCGGCGCATTGCATATATCTCACTTTGCGGCTGGATCCCATCTGCGAAGATTTGGGAAATTCCTGGAATGATCGTATCCGCCGGCTGGTCGATTATATCCCGGGGCATGTAGCCAAAAATATTTTCTGCTGCCCGGTTATACAGCAGTATGTGCCCATCCTCGTCAAATGAAATGATGGCCTCGGTCGCGTTATCCAGGATGCCGCTCAGGCGCACCCGGCTGGCACTTGCCGTCTGCTCAGCCTGCTCGGCCTCGTGCTTTAGCACAAGGATCCGGCCTGAGAGTGACATGGACCAGAGCAGGGACATCAAGAAGAGCCCGGCATAGGATCCCAGGTAAAGCAGAGCTTTGCTCTGAATAACACCAGAATCGAATAAATGGGTAGTGAAGACAACCAGCAGTAAGCAGACCCACGCAGAATGGTAAAAGACAGACTGGTAAAACAACTGCGGGCGGAACCCGCGGCGAGACATCCGCACTGCGGTCAGGACTGCCGCCAGAGTACTCAGGATCGTCAGGGAAGGCATGAGGGTGATGACGTCGGGGAAATAGAGTAAACCCGGGATCGCCACGGCTGACAGCACCATCAGCAGAATAAAAACCGGCAAGGCGTCAGGAAGAAATGTTTTGAGGCGTAGATAGGTTATCACAAAGCCCAGAAAAAAGAAGTTCCCTGAGAACCCGGCTGCCAGGGGGACATAATGGCTGCTCGCACCTGGCCAGATGAACTGCTGGCCGGTACCGTCCTGCCCGGCTCGATAGAGCAGAGAAAAGATGATAAAGAACACGAGCATTAAATAACTGTGATCGCGCAGCGAGAAAAACAGGTACAGGTTATTTACCGTCAGGATGGCAACCGCCCCATAGAACAAACCTAAACCCAGGTATAGTGAAAAGCTCTGAGCGTGAAAGGCGTTCCAGGATATTACGCGCATGGGGAGGAGCAGGACTGTATCCGTTTGCAGGCGCAGGTACACGGTCTCCTGGCTGCCCCGGGTGAGCGGCAGCCGGAATAGATAGTGCAGGAAGGGTAGTTCGCGGGTTGAAAACGGCCTGTAAGCGCCAGTGGAAATGCGTTCGAATCCAGCGCTGTTACCGGCTGGACGATAAAAATCGACCCAGCTCAGGCGCGACTCCTCAACTGCAAGCAGCCAGTTTTCGCGCTCAGCCTGGTTCTGCATTTGAAAGCGGATCCAGATCGTTGAACGGGTATAACCTGAATTGATGTTTTTTTCATTGAGGGGGATGAATTTCGCGGAGTTCTGCGGTGAAGCCACCTGATCAATGCTAAGGGTTCCGGCCGGATCGACTAGCACTTCCAGGTAGTGGGCGACAGCATGGTGCGCATGAGGCGGGCCGGGCGGGTAATCGTGCTGCACCGGGGGCGCCTG
>JAAYXE010000020.1 GCA_012516075.1 Chloroflexota bacterium
AGACAGATCCGCGCTCACTCTCTAAGCGCCGTGCCCACTGGCGCGATAAGCTCACTCCGCTTTATACAGCGCTTTGAAGCCTTTTAAAAAGGCAGTTGGAAATGCGCTGAAGTGATCTTCCTCCTCGACGATCAGCGTCTCCAGATGCAGCCCTTCATACCCGCGGCGCTTCAATGTATAAACGAATGTGTGCAGACTGGGGACGATATTCTCCTCCTTTTCCCCGGCTGCGAAGAAAGCGCGCACGGGAAGCGATTTGCGCCCACTGGCAAGCTGCTGCTCATCGGCAAGGAAATGGGGCAGCATGCTGTCGAAAACCCCGCTCACGATGAGGTATCTTGAAAACAGATCCGGTTCATGGAGCATTGCGTAGAGGGTAAACATCCCGCCCGTTGAATACCCGGCGAGGCAGCGGTCCTGTGGGTCGGCAGAGTAGGTGTCTTCGATGAAAGGGATCATCTCCTGTTTGAGGAACTGTAGAAAATCATCCGCCCGTTTCTGTTCCGGTTCGCCCTCGGGATTTTCCGGCGGGTCGTAATCGATATCGCGCGCCGCCGCCCACTCGTCCAGCGTGGAAACATGATGGCCCAAACCCACGATCAGGCATTCGGGCACCGTCTCCAGGATATTGAGGAACATGATCACCGTAGTAGTATGCCCCAGGAGAACCTCTGCATCCGTCAGGTAAACAACCGGATACCTGTGACCGGGTTTCGGATAGCCGGGCGGCAGCCAGATGGAGATCTGATAATTAATTCCCATGATGGAAGAAGGAAAATCCCGCACCTCGGTGCCGAGGATTGTGGCTGGAGGAAGTGAATTCGCCATCGGGTTCTCCTTGTGTGATCAATGGTTTAGAATATAACCAAATAATGGAGATAAACTATATCACAATGCCTTCGTAAGAAAACAGATTCATGGGCGATTCTCGCAAGGAAGAATACGATTTCAGCCGCGCGAAGCAGGGCAGAGCCCTCCCCATTCCGCCCGGGAAAGAACGCATCACCATCCGCCTGGACGCTGATATTCTGGACTGGTTCCGGCGGCAGGCGGAGGAACAGGGATGCGGTAATTATCAGACGATGATCAACCAGGCGCTCCGGGAGTACATGCTCAGCCAGAGCAGCGTCCTGGAAGATTTGCTGCGCAGGATTGTGCGGGAGGAACTGGCACAGTATAAACCCTGACGGGGCACAGCTTTCTCAGCGGCGGATGTGTGATCCTGGCTGCAGGTCTGCACGGCGCCAGGTGATTCTCTTACCCGGGTGAAGCAGGAAAACTCGATCTCCACCCGTAGGGGATAACTGCGACCGGACAGGCTGTGAGAACCTGATACGGATAAGCAAAAACCGCAGATGGATCCATGTTCATCTGCGGTTTTTCGCTGGACTGCCAGCACTCACCGCGACCGGAAGAGCACGAAGGTGCCGTCGGCGTTGGTGTGCACCTCGTAATCACGCCCGTCCGCCTTAACCATCACCAGGTACCCGGGCACGAAGGAGGGCGAGCACAGCAGGTCTTCACGCTCGAAGCCCAGGCAGGTGTTGTCCCAATCGCGCGCTTCCACGCTGGTGACGGATGTCTTGCTTACGTCGATCCCCAGGTGAGCGGCGATCGCCTGGCGGGCGGCGGCGACGGCCTTGTCCTGATCGGAGGGGGCCGGCGGCGGTGTGCTCACCACGCCGCCTTCACGAATGGACGGCACCAGCCAGAAGGCCTGGGCATGGGAGGCGCGGCCGTTGTTGTCCACGCTGAGGATGAACTGCACCTTCTGCCCGGCCAGGGCGCTCAGATCCACGTCCACGCGGGTGATCTTCCCGTCGTAGACCTCGTGCCAGCGGCCCAGGTTGGTACTGCTGCCGCCGTTGATGCGGTAGTCCAGGCTGAAGGTCACGTCGCAGCGGTTGTACCCGTCCAGACAGCCGATGTCGGCCACGAAGTGATCGCCGGCGCGCACCTTATACTCGGGGTACGTGCCCGAGATCCAGCCGTCGCTGCTCTGGTTCGGGCGCATCCACAGGGTGGATTCGTCCTCGCGGCGGCCGTTCTCCAGGCGGGGATTGTTCGTGTACTGCACCGAGCCGGCCGGGTCATCCGAAGAGCCCGAGCAGTTGATCACCCCGGCGCCCGTGCGCCATTCTGCGCTGCAGAGATTGCCTGCGAAGTCGTACGGGTAGTCCAGCACCGGCGGGGCGACCACGCGGATATCGACCCAGAAAGCGGTTTTACCGTCGCGGCCGACGCCGAAGTACTCGCCCGTGTCGCTGCGCAGCATCCAGTAGCCGCGGTAATTCCCGTCTTTCTTCGGGGCGCGCAGGTTTACCGACAGGTCGACAGCCTCACCCGGGTGGACGCGGCCGGGCAGGGGGATCACCGGATTACCGTCCATCAGGGACCCGTCAACAAAGACCAGGTTGTACTTCTTTGTCCAGATGCAGGAACCGGTATTCTTCAACCGCCAGGTCTTGGTGAACGATGCCGAGGGGCCAAAGCGTGTGCCGTCGCTCACGCTGATATCGGCGACCAGCTCCGCCCGGTTGCAGGGCTGCGGCGTGGGAGTGGGCGGCATCTGGGTGTTCGTCGCGCTGGGCAGCGGCGTGGGCGAGGGCGCAACCGCCGTATCGGCCGGCGGCGGGGTCTGCGATGGGGCGGCCGTCTGCGTGGGCGGCACGGTTTCCACAATATCCGTCGGTACTTCAGCCGTCGCGGTGCCAGGCAGCACAGCCTGAGCGGTCTGTGTGATCTGTGCCTGGACCGTCTGGGCTGCTTGCGTGTAGATGGGATCCAGCCCATCGGCAGTGCCGGGCGAGCGCGGTGCACCAAAGTTCCAGGCGAGCCCGAGCAGGGCAATGAGCGCTACCAGTAATAGAGGGGGCAGTAACGTCTTCTTCATCATGATCCTCCTTAGAGAGGTTAATTTCAAAAAGTTAAGGGCTGGTTAAGCCTTCAGTATTAAGACGTACAACACCCCGGAATAGTTTCCGATTTTAAGAATTGGGTGAGATTCTGGGCGGGCAGGATAGAGACAAAAGCTCTTGTATGCGCATAGCCTGTATTTCTTAACGTTACAGGCCGGCTTCCCCCTGTTCTGGCTTTGCTGGCACGAAAAAAAGCGGGCGGCTGCGCCCCTGTCAGCCGTCCGCTCCCGTATCTTTTTTATTCCGCATCCTTAGGTACGCATCTACCGGCGGCGCGGATTTATACAATTCCCCATCAGGCAGGAAAGTCCCGATTTTTCAAATTCGCCGGAAAATTCTTCTTTGGGACTCTTTCTGAGACGCCCGGCGGGACACTGGTGGGATGGGTTCTCCCTATACTGTGGACAGTCAAACAAATCAGTACGGTCCGCGAAAGGAGAACTGAAATGAACGGACAAAAAACCTTCCAAACCTCAACTCACCGCAGTGAGCACAGCCTGCCTGCTGGCTTCCTGCGCCGCTTCCTTCTGCTCATGCCCCTGCTGCTCGGCACCGTCGCCCTCTTCGCCCTGTTGAGTGGACGGCTCGGCAGAAGCGCTCCGGTCCCGGTCAGCATGAACCTGATCCCCGACCAGCGCGTCGAGCTGGTCTCCATGTCCGCCCGCCCTGCAGGGACCACGCGCAGCCTGGTGAAGGTGCTGCAGGCTCCCCGGGAAGGCAGCCGGGTGATCGATATCCTCACCCCCGGGCAGCAGGTCACCCTGGTGGGACGCAGCGGGGCTTATTACGCCCTGAGCGCCCACGACGGACAGGTGCGCGGCTGGGCGCCGCTGGGCGAGATCAGCGTGGAGACGGTGAGCGGCACCCCGCGGGCGATGACCCTGGTCTACCAGTCTCCCGATGTGCACAGCACGGTGGTCGACATGATCTTCCCCGGCGAGCCGGTGGGAATCCTGGGCAGCACGCCGGACGGTGAGTACTACGCTCTGGCCGGCACAGACGTGAGCGAACCGGTCAGCGGCTATGTGGCCGCCGGCGACCTGCAGATGGAAAGCAGCCGCGGCCGCAGCCGTTCGGTGGGCAGGGTGTACCGCCGTGCGGACGCCGCCAGCCCCGTGGTGACGGTCATCACACCCGACCATTCCTTTGACCTGCTGGGGCGGGATGCCGGGGGCGAATGGATCGCAGTGAGCGGCAGCGGAGATGAAAAATTCACTGGCTGGATGCCGGCCGGGGAAGTGGTCTCGCAGGTGAACCGCCTGATCCTGCCCGTGATCCCCATGCGCTGATTTCAGCGCATCCCGACAGAACAGCGTCCTTCAACAAACAGGTGAAAGGCGATCAAGGCCTTTCACCTGTTTGATTCTGTATCCATAGCCATTCAACGCGCTCTGCCGTTCACCCATCCCTGAACCATTCACTCGTCGAGGACACGGGTTGTTCCAGATGTTTCTTAAACGGTTCTCGAACGCAAATCTTCCCAGATCGGATGAGAGGGGAAGCGTGCGGTGGAAAACGCCTGGTTTTCCGCCTTTCACGCAGCGTTCAGGACTGCGGATACATAAGCCTCCAGGTCCAGGGGGGCGGTGCGGGACTGCTGCAGGGCTGCCTCGCCGCCCGGCATCACCCGGATGCCCTCCAGCAGGCCGGCGGCCTGGAGGCGGATCTCGCGCCAGGTCTGGGGGTGTTCTGCGGCCAGCACGGCGCAGCGCGCCGCGGACTGCGGGTCGCCTAGCGCGGTGTGCAGGGCTGCCAGACGCGCCAGCGCCAGCAGCATCAGCCCGCTGCTCTCGCAGAAGCGGGCGGTGCGCAGCCCTTCCAGCAGATGCTCCCGGCCGGCGTCGAACATTTCCAGGGCGACCTCCGCCCGGCCTAACCCCGTGAGAGCGTATGCAGCGCCCCAGTCGTGCCGCACCTGGCGAGCCAGCTCGAGGCTGGTATTGAAATGAGTGCACGCGGCTTTATAATCGCCCTGCATGTGCGCCAGGTCACCCATGCCGCGCTGGTAATACCCTTCGCCAATGGGGTCGTTCTGTTCCGCGAACAGCAGCCGGCTGCGCTCGTACCAGCGGCGCGCTTCGTCTGCGTCGCCCAGCACCCGGTAGATCTCCCCCATCTCCCAGACATGCCACATGAAGCCCAGCGGATCCCCGACGCTCTCCGACAGCGCCATGCCCTGGCGGCGCAGTTCGACGGCGCGCTCCGTATCACCGTAGCGCAGGGTCTCCAGGCTTTCTTTCGAAAGGGCATACGATGACCGGCGCAGGTCGCCGTGCTCGAGAAAGGCCTGGCGCATAAAACGGTAGGCCTCCAGGGCGCTCTCGAATCCTCCCTGGCGCAGGTAGGCATCGCCGATCTGCCAGTGGATGTCGGCGGCGATGGCCCAGTCGCCCACTTCCAGGAAGATGCTGCGGGCGCGCTGCCACTCCTGCACCGCCTCCGGGATGCGTCCTTCGATCAGCAGCAGGTTGCCTGTCAGCCGGCGCGTGGCGGCGACCTCGCGCCGGTCGCCCAGCTGTTCGAAGATTCCCAGGGCGGTGTCCAGCGCACGGCGGGTTTCATCCCGCAGGTCCGGGCTGCCGGCGCTGTACAGGCGCACTTCATACAGCGCGCCCAGGAAGGCCAGGGTGCGGGCGTGCTCCCAGGCGGTGACTCCGTGCTCCCCTGCTTGCGCCAGGCGCTGCAGGTGCCGGATGCCGGCGGCCAGGTCCAGCAGGCGGCCGTACAGGTACGCCAGCAGACTGGCCCAGGCGCCCAGGCCGTCCATCTCCGCCCCGGAGCCGGCGGATTCCCACGCCCGGGCGACGGCCTCCCGGTTCAGGCTGATCATGATCCCGTAGGATTCCAGGCGCACAGAATAGCCGTCGACATAAAAAGCAGACGCGGCGGTGAGCAGGATCGTCCTCGCCCGGCGGCTCACGGGCTGTGCCCCGTCCCACCCCAGTGCTTCCAGGCGTGCGCACGCCCGGGCGATCATCTCCGGCAGGTCGAAGAGGCGCATACGCGTCTCGTAGTACAGCAGCAGCCCGTGGAGCATCTGCCCGGCAAGGACATCCAGCCGTCCGGCCTGCAGCAGCCAGTCCCAGGCCGCCTGCATGTTCTCGAACTCGGCGCCCGCCGTGCGGAAGGCTTCGACCTGCCCGGCTCCTTTCATCTGCTCTCCGAGCTGCTCCAGCAGCGCGGCATAGTGCAGGGCATGGCGTTCGCTGGCCTGGCGGTGCTCCTGCGGGTGAGCCTGCAGTTTTTCCAGCGCGTACTGACGCTGCAGTTCGTGCAGAAGGAAGCGCCCGCCGGAGATGCTGCGCAGCCACGACTTGCTCGCCAGCCCCTGAATCTCTTTCAGGCCGGCACCGGCCACGGCCTGCAGCGCAGTGCGGTTGAAGCCGGCCGGAAAGACCCCGGCAGCCATCAGCACCCGCTGTTCGTCTGAGCTGAGCAGCGCCCAGGCGCTCTCGATCACTGCCCGCAGGCTGCGCTGGCGCTCGGGAAGGTCCTGCCAGCGGCCTTCCAGGAAGTCCAGGCTGCGCCCGATCTCGGCGGCGATCTCCTCCAGTGTGAGCACCTCCACCCAGGCGGCAGCCAGCTCGATGGCCAGCGGCAGCCCGCCCACCAGGCGGCAGATCTGCATCACCGCCTGCATCTCCTGCGGGCCGGGGGCAAAGCCGGGCTGCACCTGCCGGGCGCACTGGCAGAACAGCAGCGCAGCCCCGTAGGCGTCCTCGTCCGCTCTCGCATCCGTTGGGGGCTCCAGGTCCAGCCCCGGCACGGGGAAGAGCTGCTCGAGGCGCAGGTTGAGGCGCATGCGCGAAGTCACCAGCAGACGCACACCCGGAGCCGCTTCCAGCAGCTCATCCAGCAGGCCGGCACTGCCGGCGTCGACGAGCTGCTCAAAATTGTCCAGCACCAGCAGCATGCGTTTGGGCTGCAGGAAGGCGCTCAACTGCCGGCGGTGCTCCTCCGGCCCTGCGGAGCAGGTCAGCCCGACCCCGTTGGCGATCGCCGGGATGATTTCGGCCGGGTCGCTGACCGCTGCCAGCGGGATGAAGGCCAGGCCGTCCTGAAAGGGCATATCAGGACCACGAGTCCCCTCCCACCGGCGGGCGAACTCCCAGGCGGCTTCGAGGGCCAGGCGCGTTTTGCCGCTGCCGCCTGGCCCGGTCAGGGTCACCAGGCGGCCGGCCGGGTCGCTCGCGAGCAGGCGGACCAGGCCTTCGAGCAGCGCCTGGCGGCCGACGAGCGGGCGGCGAGGAACCGGCAGGTTGTGGCGCTGTTGGGCTGGCGTAAGGAACTCTTCTGGGGGCAGGGGGCTGCCTGCTGCGATCCGCGGCGAGGCCTGCTCCGGCGGGCCGAGCTACCGGCTGCGGATGGCCTGGTGCAGGGCCTGGGTTTCGGCCTCGGGTTCTGCACCCAGCTCCGCTTCCAGCAGGCGCACAGCCTCCTGGTACTGGCGCAGCGCAGCCGCCTGCTGGCCGTCCAGGGCGTACAGGCGCATCAAACGCCGCTGGGCCGGCTCGTGCAGCGGGTCGAGCGCCAGCAGCCGCCGGGCGTACGGCAGGGCCGCATCGTAGGCCTGCGCCCCTTCGTAGTGATCCGCCAGGCGCTGCAGGGCACCGGCCAGCCGTTCACGCAGGCTCTCGGCCTCGAAAAACTGCCATTCGTCGAACCCCGGGGAGTCGGGCAGGCCGAAGCCGGTCAGGAAGCCGGCGGTATACAGTTCCACCGCCTGCCCGGCTGCTTTCAGGCAGTCCGGGCAGAGCGCACCGCCGCTGTGGGGGTGTGCTGCCGCTCGGGCGGCGGCCTCGCGGAATTCGAGCACGTCCACCCGGTCGCCGGGCTGCAGCACGAAGGCGGCCTGCAGACGGTTCGCCTGCAGGCGTTCCCGGCCGGTGAGCGCAGCCAGGCGCGAGAGCTCACGGCGCAGGCCAGCGCGCGCCGTCGATGCGTCCTGGTCGGGCCAGAACAATGCAGCCAGGGTCTCACGACCCTGGGGCTGGCCGGTTAAAACCAGAAAGGCCAGGAGGGCAGCCGTTCTGCGCCGCTCGACCTCCAGAACCTGTCCATCCTGTGTGATGCGCGGGTACCCGAACAGGGCGATGTGCAGCGCCAATACCGGTTTCCTCCCTGGCCCGGTTCACGGACATGCAGCTGGCGGTGTGTGTATGGGGATAATTTTACTCCAGATGGAGGAATTAAAATCTGTCAGGTACTGGACGGGATGCGGACGAGAGCGGAGGCTGCGGGTGGAGCTGGATACGCTCCTCCCGGCATGGCAGTCTGACAGCTGGCAGGTGTGCGTAAGCGGGGGAGGGTCAGGGAGCTTTCGAGGGCAGGTTTTTATATTTGGGCTCGGTTACCCCGGACCAGCGATGCTGTCTTACTTGCGTCGAGGGGCACGGCGCGTAGCGAGCAGCAGTGGAGCTGTCTGGACCCTCACCTGGGGAAGAAAACCGGATCTTGACGCAACGCCGTGCCCTTATAGCAAAATATCTTGCACAAGGTCCTCTGAGGGCACGGCAGTTAAAGGCTCCTGACCGTTCCTTTCAGGGAACTCGCCAGGGCTTGATAACCCTGGCCCAGATGCAGCCGTGCCCCTGGCGCGTGATGAACTGTATCCCAGAAATGAGTTCTCTGATATCTACATTAAATACCTGCCTCTGTGAGGGGATAGGGAGGGGTTCACAGAGGTAGGTTTTTAGTTTTTGTATCATGGTAATCAATTTTTGTTTTTTGTATGCCATGGACATGGCGATACAGACATCCGCCCGCAGGCGCGCTGAGCGGAGGCCCGCAAGGGCCGCAGACGAAGCGGCCTGCGGGGCCTGACAGCCCCAAGCATGCGAAGCATGCCGCTTCGCGCGCCTGCAGGTCAATTACCCGGCGCCCATGTACCCTGCGCGGCATGCTTCGCCTGGTCGGTCGAAGGGTGCCTGGGCGCCGGGTAATCGATCTTCGACTGCCGCTCTGCAAACCTGGTAAGCCTGATGAGATTAATTACCTGCCCTTGAGAAACAGGGAGGGGGCGGGCTGCCGGGTGTCCGGAGCGGCATGGACAGACATGCTTTGAATACGGCGCATATTGCAGATGTCACGCAGGTCTGCCGCCGGGCGGCGGCGAGCAGGCGTCGTCGTTGGCGCCGGGGGCGCAGATGGGAGCGGAGGGCGCTGGTCATCCGTGTCCTGCCTTTCTCCATCCTGCCCCTGCACAGGTTACTTACCAGGGCTCACTTATATTCCGGGAGAGCGGCGATTTCCCGGTCGCACAGCGGCGGCAGGGCCGAGACGTCGCCTGACTGACTGTGGAGCTGCGCCGTAAAGTTCGGATCACTCCAGTGCTCTCGGGTCAGGTATCCCAGGCGGTAATGGTCCCCCTCACCGCTGTAACACCAGCCCTGCCCGTTGATGATCACCGGACCGGGGAGCGTGAGCAGATAACGCGGGCGCAGATCTTCCAGCGCGGATGGGTAATGGCCGGAATCCAGGTAGTAATATTCCAGCGCCTGCTGAACGGCGTCCGCCCTTCTGGCGGTCAGTGCATGGATATCCACCCGCTGGGCCAGGGTTGAGACCGCGATCAGCAGCCCGCTTACCACCAGGGCGTATGCCACGCCGGTCCAGCTGGCGAGCAGAGGCTTTGGCCAGGCCAGGATGAAACCGGCCAGGACCGCGCTCATCACAGGCAGGAAAATCCACAGGTAGCCCAGCGGATCGTAGGTGCTGTCCCAGAGAGTCAGGCGGTACAGGTATATCAGGGCTGCGCCGGTCAGTGCGCCGCACAGCGTGAAGACCGCCGCTGCCAGCCAGGGGCGGCCGCCGGTGGAATCAGCAGCTGCGCGCCAGGTCTGTACCCCCGACCGCAGGAGCAGCGCCCCCATGATGGTGCCCAGAGCCAGCAGGATCGAAGGCAGGAAAAAAAAGAAAGTGTAGGCCGCATCAACGCAGAGGATGTGACCCTGACCGGCAGCCGCAGGATTAAGGCAGTAATAATCCCATGCGTCGCCAAGGGTTTCGATCAGCGCGTAACCGGGCAGGAGCAGCAGCCCCAGCACCGTGAAGGCCGAAGCGGCGACCAACACCGCCGGCTGCCAGTTCCAGATGGCTGCGGCCGCAGTTAACATCAGGATCACTCCGGTCCCCCCGCCCAGAAGTATCAGTAAACTGGTGACGTCTGCAGGCCCTGACCCCATGGCTCACCCCCTTTCTTTTATGCTCCAGTAATGCTCCAGAATTCTCGTCTCCCGGTCAGCGCACGATCAGAAAGCCCAGCACCTCTCCGATGCTCTGCAGGATATTGGCGTAGAAGTTGCCTCTCAGCTGGCGGAAGAGTTCGAACGGGCTTCCGGGCGCGCCGATGAAGGGCCGGACGGTCCAGGCCATCTGGCTGCCCACAAAGGCGTAGACAAACATCCACATAACGAGCACCCGCCGGCGGTTGGCGGCGCCCTCAGGCTGGTCGCTGGTGACCACGTGCATCCCCTGGTACAGGAACACAATCCCCATCAACCCTGAGACCGCGAAGATGGATACATTGAGCAGCTTGAAGAACTGGTAATGGCTGGTGGGGCTGGTTGTGAGCAGGAAAAAGAGCGTAATTGGCGCGCAGCTCAACAGCAGCACCGAGGTGACCGTGATCGCCGTCAGGATGATCGTCAGGCTCTGGTTGGAGCCGAACAGCAGGCTGAAAAAGTACAGGCTGGGGACACACACGATGAGCGTGGCCAGGAAGAGCAGCGGCAGCTTGACAGCCGAGCTCATCGTCTGCCACAGACTGTGGCTGGAGCCCATCACCGCGCCGTACAGGGCAAAGAAGGTGATGCTGGATACCAGCATGGCGCGGATTTTGCTGGGCAGTTCGATCCCTTCGCGCACTTCATTGAAAAATGCCCCCCGGTTGCGCAGGATTTGCTCGGTGATGCTGAAGTCCTTCGCGCTGAAGGAGCGCGCCGGCCTGGGTATATGGATGGTGGATCCAGTCATCATTTCCTCCCTCAGTTACCACTGGATATTCGTTGGAAATACGGTGAAGAGCACCGTCAGCAGCCAGAATATACCCCACCCGGCCAGCGCGAACCGCCAGCGTTGAAAGAGCATCCCCGGGATGAGCAGCGCCGCAAAGGCCACAATCCAGAACCCCGGCCGTTCGAGCATTTGCTGCCAGTTTACGCTGGAGCCGTCGGGGGCGAAGGCCAGCCAGCGCATCACCACGGCGAAGAGCACCGGCAGGGCGGCGGCAGCCAGCGCTTCCAGGGACTCGCGGCCGGCGTGCAGGTCCTGCAGTTCCGCCGCCACAGCTTCCACGCCGAACCTTTCGGCGGCCAGCAGCAGCGCCCTGTAAGGGTCTTCCCCGCGTGCCGCGGCCTCGGCGGCGGTATCTTCCAGATGGGTGCGGATCTCTTCCAGCAGTTCGTGCTCGGTCTCTTTGCTCAGGTGCAGGTGCCGGCGGATCTTTTAGAGGACCTGATCGACGGTTACTTCGTCAATGTCGGATCCACTTTCAGCAGGGCGTTCATGGCGCGAAAAAAAGACTTCCACTCGGCTGTCTGCTCCCCCAGAACCTGGCGGCCGGCTTCGGTCAGCGAATAGTATTTGCGCCGGCGCCCGTCCACGCTGCGCCATTCGGAGGTGAGCCAGCCGTTCTGCTGCATGCGGTGCAGCGCGGGGTAGAGCAGGCCTTCTTTCATGTCGAAGTAGCCGCCGCTGCGCTGCTGCAGCTGCTGGCTGATCTCGTAGCCGTACATGGGCCGCTCGAGGAGCAGGCTGAGAATTAGAATTTCGGTGCTGCCTTTGCGGATCTGTTCCTTTGGTATCAACCGTCACCCCCATACCTAACGAAGTTATGCATATACAATAGCGAATTTTTAACGTTATGTCAACAGGCAGCGCTGGCAAGTTTTATCTCTTCAGTTCTCCGTGCAGTTCTGGGTTGGTTGTATGTCCCCTCCCCTGTTAGCGGCGGATAACATAAGGCAATACGGACTCCACGGCCCCCGGGCCCCCTTGGACTGAGCATGCGAAGGATGCCGCTCCGGATGCCCGGGTGCCATGCACACAATCTTCGACTGCCGCTCTGAACTCCCGCCTGGAATTATGTATAACAAGCAACCCTTGATAGCAGGCACAGGTGGGGGCCGTAAAAATTTGCCGCTCGCCAGAAAACAAGAACAAAAGTGCTATAATTAACCCAGAGCAGCCGCGCGAGAAGGGAGGATAGGAAAATGGAACACCGGTACGAACCTTCGTTCCCACTGTCCCTGACGCGCGCCGAGCTCGAATCCTTCAACAACTTCTGGAAGTCCCTCAGCGCCGAAGATCAGGCCGTGTTCGACGACCTCATCCAGGCCGCGCTGCAGCGCCGCGCTTCCCAGTCCTCCCAATCCGCCTATCTCCCCTACCATATCTTCCTGCTTTCGCTGCTGGTTGAAGAACACAAAGAAGTCAAGCGGCTGCGCCAGCACGAGCAGACCCGGCACAGGCGCAGCGGTCCGCGCCCACCCACGCCGGGCACGGACCACGGCTGACGGTATCACCACCCTTATATTATTGCTCTTCCGCTCTCTACGGGCGGTCAAATCCCTGTTTGCAAAATTTTTCAACGTATGTAATAATCGAACGCAGAGGGTAAAACGATTGCACACCGGGGGGCAGGCAGGCGCAGCTCAGCGTATCTTTTCTTTGACTGCGAAACCTACCAGACACCCCTGAAGGAAGGATTGGTTCGCGCTGTCAGCCGGCTGCGGCGCGCTGCCCTTTTTTGCTTATGTTCGCAAACCACAGCCTGCATGACCGGTTTTCCCCGGTCAACCAGCCTGTTCAGAACCATAAGAACCTGGAGCCAGCACACCGGTGGCTCCCCCTGCGTTATCACGAAATGAGGTGTCAGGATGGTGGGGAATGAATCCCGGTCACTGGAAAGGGGAGCCCGCATGGAAGCTGGCCCGTACCGGATCCTGCTCGTGGACGACGATGAGGACGATTACTACCTGACTCACCGCATGCTGCAGGATGCTTCGGGCAGCAGATATGTGGTCACCTGGGCTCCGGACCCCGACACCGCCCTGCAGAAAATCAGCAGCGAGCCGCTGGACGCCGTGCTGGTCGATTACGACCTGGGCGCGGTAAACGGCATCGAACTGGCCCGCCAGATGATGCAGAAGGATTATCGCGGCCCGATTATTCTGCTCACCGGCCGCGGCAGCTACGCCGTGGACCTGGAGGCCATGCAGTCGGGCGTGATGGATTACCTCAACAAGAACGAGGTCACCGCACAGCTTCTGGAACGGACGCTGCGCTATGCTATCGAACGCAAACAGATCGAGGAAGCGCTGCGCCTGGCAAAAGAAGAGATGGAGCAGCGTGTGCTCGAACGCACGCTGGAGCTGGTGCATAAAAACGAAACGCTGCTGGCCGAGATCGCCGAGCGCAAACGGGTCGAGGCCGAGCTCGAAGAGATGAGCCGCCGCATGATGGAAAGCGTCGAAAGCGAGCGCATCCTGCTGGCCCAGGAGCTGCACGACGGCCCCATGCAGGAGCTGTACGGGCTGTCCTTCCGGCTGAACCTGCTGGAGCGCATGCAGGAAGAAGCCGAGCGCGCCCGGGAAATCCGCCAGTTACAGGCCGATCTGGCGCGCATCAACGGTGTGCTGCGCTCCATCGCCGGAGAGCTGCGGCCCCCGGCACTGGCACCCTTCGGGCTGGAAAAAGCGCTGCGCGGGCACGCCGACCGCTTCCAGCAGGATCATCCCGAATTGAAGCTGGAGCTCATGCTGATGCCAGACGGCCAGAACCTGGACGAACAGGTGCGCCTGGCACTGTTCCGCATTTATCAGGTCGCGATGAACAACGTGCTTCGCCATGCCCAGGCGCGGCAGGTGAAGGTGCGTTTTGAATATGACGCTGAAGAGGCTGTCCTGGAAGTGGAAGATGACGGGCGCGGTTTTGAAATCCCCAAACGCTGGATATCGATGGTGCGCGATGGCCATTTTGGGCTGGCGGGCGCCTTCGAGCGGGCGAACGCGCTGGGCGGGGCGATGGAAGTACGTTCTCAACCCGGGAATGGCACCTGCATCCGCGTCACCGTCCCCCTGGCCGGGGCGGAGTGAAGGACTCAGAATCGATCTCCGTCGGCAAGTGTCCAGCGGGTGGCGTCCTGGGGGAAGCGGCTCCAGGCAAACACCTGCTGGGGGTGAAAACGAATACGCCGCCAGAAGAGTAAACCTCTGGCGGCGCTGCATATCCATACTTTTCCAGGGCAAGGCGGATCAGGCGCTGCACCAGCGCGTTATGCGGAGAGAGCAGCGGCCGGGCGCTGCCGTGCAGAATAATCACATCGCTGGCGCTTTCCAGGTGGATGCATGCCGCCGGATTGGCCAGCAGGTTGCGGTGCCGGCGTGTGGTGGCGGCGCCGCTGAAGTACAGGGCGCCGTCCAGCCAGTTTCCATCCACCGGCGCGGCGTGCTGCCGGCCCTGCGGGTCGACCGTGCACACCCAGTATGCCATGGCCCGGGTCAGCCTCTCCTCCACATGCGACCAGGGCAAGCAGATCACGCTTGTCTGCCGGTATGCCGTAACCGGGCATCCACGGCCGGCTGAGTGCCGGCCATGGTCTAATGAAAGTGATCGGATACCCGGGGATGATGCGGCCCGAGTTTGTGTGCTTCCACCTCCGCCAGACGCAGCGCAGCGTAAGTGACGGCTTTGCACATCAGCCGATGGTATTCATCGTGGGGGAGACTGTGTGCTTCGCGAAGTGACGTGCCCATCTCGTGCAGATACTCCTCAATGAAGAGATGCTCGAGTGAGGTCGCTGAATGCGGGTCATGGTGCGAACCGGCGCTGATAGGTCCCATCGTTCGTCTCCTTTCCTCCCATTGGTTGGTTTGTTAAAAAAGCGTAACTGCCTGGCATTACGCCAGGCAGTTGAATACAAAAATCGTTTGTCTCGGGTATAACCCGGGCATGCTGCCCGGCAAGATGCTTGCCTGTTTTATTATAGACAAAATTTGGGGGAATTACAACAAATATTATGTCGCATTAAAATTTATTCATCCGGTCCGCCGGAAAACCTGCCCTTGAAAAGCCAGCCATGCCCGGGCTCCCTGAAAACCCGCAGCCGGGCCCGCTGTTTACCGGTGACGATGATGCACGCTCCAGGCGTGCGTACCGCTGCCCGGTTGCCTGAGGGTAGGGTTTTTACTGCGTGCAGTCAATAGGGGATTGGCCTGTTCGCTCACACCTGTCAAGGGCCCACGGCCCTCGTACCGGACTCCAGAAACACAAACCCTGCCCGCAGTCCCGGTGACCATCTGAACTGGGGTCGTTTGAAAGTCAGGCTCACTGCCGGATGGGTACCGCTTCAAACGTTCAACGTCTCCCAACCGTTCTCGACCTCACGGCGCCGGAGCCTGGATCAATTTCCGCAGACGTGCCCGCGCCTCGATTTCCGCCAGCCGCAGGGCCGCATAGGTGACGGCCTGGCGCATCAGCTGCGAGTACTCCTCGGGCGGCAGGCGGCGAGCTTCCTGAAGCGTGGTTCCCTTGCTCTGCAGGAACTCGTCGATCAGCTGCCTCTCCAGCGGCACATCGGGGCGCAGCGCACTGCGGGTCTCAGCAGTGTGTTGCATCATCATCGTCCTCCTTTCGTGCCTGCCCAGCGGAGAGAAGCAAAACTGCCCGGCATCTCGCCAGGCAGTTTTTGGGTTGCTTCTGTTAGCTGCGGGCATACTGCCCGGCAGGTGTGGTGGGTTACCTGTATTAATTATAGCAAATTAATGAGACCAATTCAATAGTTATTATACGCTTACTGCGTGATTAAACTTTACACCCCAGCGCAGCAAGCCGCCGCAAAACCGCGAGCGGTTCTCACCCGGATGAGAACCGCTCGTCTGGTCGTTAATTCTCAACGCCGCGCAGTTCCTTCAACAGGCGTCCCCAGCGCAGCGCCTGCCCCGAGAGCAGCGTGTCGGCGCGGAAGAAGCGCGCCGCCAGCAGCATGAACCCGTAGGCCGTGGCGGAGAGCAGGCCCAGCCCGACCAGCACCTGCCACAGCGGCACATCCGGCGCGGCCGCCATGCGGGTCAGCATGGCGGTGGGCGCCGTGAGCGGGAACATGCTGAAGATCGTCGCCAGCGTACCGTGCGGGTCTTCGATGAGCGGGTAGGTGAACCACAGGGGCAGCATCAGCGGCAGCAGGATCAGGAAGGTGAACTGCCCGCCCTCGCGCGCCGAAGGGGCCAGGGCGCCGACCGCACCCATCATGGCGGCGTAGGTCAGATACCCCAGCAGAAAATAGAGCACGGCCCACAGCGCAAAACCGGCTGGCAGCTGCACATCATTCAGTGCGGCGATAAACGCGCCCCCCTGGCTGAGCAGCAGCAGACCACCGCCGCCCCACACCGCCATCTGGAACAGCGCCACCGCGCACAGGCCGAGAATCTTACCCATCAGCAGCTCGCGCGGCCGCAGGCTGAGCAGCAGCACTTCGACGGTGCGGTTTTCCTTTTCCCGGCTGACGCTCTGCAGCATGAACCCGCTGCTCATGATGATCAGGAAAAAGAACACGAACAGCACGGCATAGGGCACGTAGAAGGCCAGCATAAAGTTATCCGGCCGGCTGTTCTCCTCAGCGGGCGCCAGGCGCTGTGAAGACACCCCGGCGACCGGTTCGCCCAGCGCCTCGGCCAGCTCCACGTCGCCTGTCAGATTGTAGTGGATCAGCCAGGTGATCAGATCCGGGCGCGTGCGCCCGAACGGACGGAACTCCGGCTCCACCAGCGTGAGGTCTCCGCTGTCCACGTAGTCTTCAGCGATCAGGAAGTAGGCCCGGATCTCTCCCGCCTGCAGCGCAGCCTGTGCCTGCTCTTCGCCGGGGAATTCGACCAGCAGCCCCTCGGGGAAACCGTCCGGCTGGCGGGCGATCCACCCCGCCGGGTCCACATAACCTACCGTCTGCAGTTCGCTGCTGTTCCCCACGGAGCCCAGTCCGCCCGGGCCCTCGATCTCATCGGCAATGGTGCGCGTGACCATGACCTGAATCCCGATGTTCAGCAGCAGGATCGCCGTCGGGAAGATGAAGGTCATGATCCAGTAAGACGGCCTCCCCATCGTCACAAAGATTTCGTTTTTTAACACCAGCCAGACGTTTCTCATCGCTATATCCTCGTTGATCCTGGCGCTAACGCTCAACCTGCACCGCCGGCCGGCTGCCGCGGTTTCTTATCACATCCGCCAGCTCGCGGAAGGCGAGGCGGAAATCGATCCGCTGCCCGTACATCAGCATGCCCATGCGGAAGATCTGCCCCGAGAGCCACACGCTGACCAGCGCCGAACCGGTCAGGAGGACCCAGCTGATCACCAGCTGCCAGAGCGGCAGCCCGCCCATCCCCCAGCGCATCAGCACGGTGAGGAATGCCGTGGTTGGGAACAGGGTGAAGATCACCAGCAGGGGATGGTCGGGGTTGGTGAACACCAGTACCGAGAAGAACAGCGGCACCATGAAGAGCAGGTTGAACAGCCCGCCCACCTGCTGGCCCGACTGCAGGTCGCCGAAGGCCGCGCCGGTGGCCATCATCAGCCCGGCGATCAGGCCGTAAGCCGGCAGGAAGAACAGAGCGGCCACGCCCAGGTAGCCCCAGGGCACCTGCAGACTGCGCAGCGGTTCGAAGAAGCGCTGCGCCACCAGCAGACCGATCGCCAGGGTGACCAGCCAGATGGCGAGCTGGGTGATAGTGACGGCCATTAATCCCAGCGCCTTGCCGGCCAGCAGCTGGCGGTGGTTGATGGTGGTCATCAGAATCTCCACCGTGCGGTTCTCTTTCTCATCAGCCACCGCCTGCAGCAGGTAGCCTGCCGAGCCGATGACGGTGAAGATAAAGAGGAAGCTGGCCCCGAACGGCAGGATGAAGGAAAAGATGTTGGCCGTGTCCAGCTCCCGGCGGCCGTCGGCAGAGCGCACCATCAGGTGCGGGCCCTGCAGCATGCGCCGCTGGATATCCGGCTCCAGGCCAGCCGCCAGGGATACGGACAGCAGCTCCTCAAAATCATCCTGGATGTCTTCATCGGGTGCTTCGTCCCAGTAATACAGCTCCACGCTGCGCGACCTGGGGTAATCCTGCGGCAGGAGGTAAAAGGCCTGGATCTCTCCCGCTTCCAGAGCGTCCTGCGCAGAACGGGCGTCGTCGAAGGGGATAAATACGGTATTGGTTTCAACGTCCTGCGCACCGGCGGCCAGGATCCCGGCCGGATCCACGTAGCCAACCGGGCGGGTGTCGGTGGTGGTGAGGGCCACCAGGATGGTCACCGCCAGGATCACCACGATAAAGAGCGGCATGGCCAGGGTGGAGAGGATAAAACTGCGTTTGGCCACGCGCAGCAGATACTCGTGCCGTGCGATCAGGAAGGTGTTATGCATTGGCGACCTCGGCACTCAGACGCCCTTCCTGAACGACGGTGACGAAGATGTCGTCCAGCGAGGGCTGTGTCAGCTCGAAGCGTTCCACCTGGAAGCTGTCCAGGCCAGCCACCTGGCGCAGGATCTCCTGCGGGTCGCTGTTCTCGTCCAGGGTGAGCTGCCAGGCGCCGTTCTGGTGGCGCATGTCGAGCACGCCCGGCAGCGGGGGGATCTCTCCCTGACCCTGCAGGGTCAGGGCATTGCCGGCGAAGCGGCGTTTGATCTCGCTCACCTCGCCGTACAGCACCGAGCGGCCCTGGTTGATGAGCACAATGCGGTTGCACAGCGCTTCCACCTGGTTCATCTGGTGGGTGGACATCAGGATGGTCTTCCCGGCCCGGCGCTGTTCTTCGAGGATATCTTTGACCAGGCGAGTGTTGACCGGATCGAGACCCGAGAAGGGCTCGTCTACCACGATCAGGTCGGGGTCGTGCACCAGGGTGGCGATGAGCTGGGCCTTCTGCTGCATGCCCTTGCTCAGCTCTTTGATCTCCTTACTGCGGTGCTCCCACAGGTCCAGGCGCTTGAGCCAGTCTTCCAGATCGCGGTGAGCCTGGGCGCTGCTCATCCCCTTCAAAGAGGCCAGGAACACCAGGGTGGGTTCCAGCTTCTGGTCTTTGTACAGCCCGCGCTCCTCGGGCATATATCCGATGCGTTTCTTTTTCTCTTCATCCAGGCGGCCGCCCAGGATTTCGATCTCCCCCGAATCGGGTTCGAAGATATCGAGCATCATGCGGATCGTGGTTGTTTTGCCGGCGCCGTTCGGCCCCAGCAGGCCAAAGATCTCGCCGGGGAACACTTCAAAAGAAACATCGCTGACCGCCTGGACAGATCCAAAGCGTTTGCTGACCGAAGAGACGCTAACCGTTTTCATTATTCCTCGCTTTGATCGTTTTGATGAAGTTTTGCCGCCCGTACCGGAGAGCCGGCAGTGATCCGGCGTGCCGGTCATCCCTGTTGTTGTAATACCCCTGCACTCAGGGTGGGCGAATGTTATTTCTGCAGCGCGCAAAGACCCGTGGACAGATTTTGGTCCTTCACGTCCGCTGGTATCAGCTCTGGAAGGCGAATGAAGACGGGGCGGTTCCGCGCGGCAGCGGGTCGATCAGGGCACTGCAGGATCCTGCGTACCGGAATACGCAAACCAGGTAAACCTGGAATAGACGTGCGAATTATACTTACGAAACAGGGATATGTTAAGGATTAATGTACTGCTCTGGGTACAGGTTCCTTCAACTGCCCTGCAAGGCAGCGTCCGTTTGCTTGGAAAATACCCTTCAGAGGTAGGGGCACGGCAGTTGAACGGCGGTGGTATCTCGTTCAGGGGAGAGATTTTTATTCGAGAGCCATTTGTGAAATGTCTGGGTTAGCCGTGCCTTCTATGGAATAGAGTTTATGGTGCCACACGGCGGGCACGGCACGCCTCGAGAGCCAATTCGCGCAGCAGGAAGGCATGTCAACAACCAGATGGGCTGCTGAGCCAAATCAGCCGTGCCCCTACCCCTTAACCTGACAATCAAACCGGGGTGTGCAAATGAGGCGGGGCCAGGTCTGGCGTGTGATCCTGCGGCGGCAGCGGCAGGATCACGGTAAACATTGTACCCACCCCCGGCTCGCTGTACACCTGCAGGCTGCCGTGGTGACGCTCCACAATCCGCCGGCAGATCGGCAGGCCCATCCCACTGCCCTCAAAACGGCTGCGCTCGTGCAGGCGCCGGAACGGCTGGAAGATGCGGTCGGCGTCCTTCATATCGAAACCGATGCCGTTGTCCTTCACGTTGATCTCCACATGAGCCGGATTGCTGCCGCTGCCGGGGATCACCCGGGCGTAAACATGCACCACCGGCGGGCGGTCCGGGTGTTTGAATTTCAACGCGTTGCCGATCAGGTTCTGCAGGAGCTGGTGCATCTGCACAGGGTCACCACACACCCGGGGCAGTGGTTCCACGATCACCTGGCCGCCGCTGCGTTTGATCCGCACCTCCAGATCCGAGAGCACGCCCGAGGCGATCTCGTTCAGGTCGACCGTTACAAAAGGCTGCTCACTCTTCGAGACTTCTGAGAGGGAGAGCAGGTCGTTGATCATGCGCTTCATGCGCGCGGCGGCATCCTGTGTGCGCTGCAGCAGTTCGCGATCTTCAGCGTCCAGCTTTTCCGCCAGGCGCTTCTCCAGCAGGCGGGTGAACATCTCCACCTTGCGCAGGGGTTCCTGCAGGTCGTGCGAGGCGACCAGGGCAAACTCCCGCAGATCGCGGTTGCTGTGTTCCAGGCGCTCTGCATACTGCTGCAGCGTGCGCTGGGCGCGGCGCATCTCGGTCATATCGAGGAGGAAGCAGGCGTAAACGGTGGGAGTCTCGTCGAGTAGCGCATAGCCAACCATCACGGGCAGCCGCTGGCCGTCCCTGAGCAGGATCTCGATTTCGCGCGGCTTGCAGCCGCCGCGCAGGTCGGCTTCGCTCCTCGCCTGCCTGTCAATCTCCCGGTATTCCTCGGGGATCAGATCGTCCCAGCGCAGGTTGTCATCCTCCAGGTCCGCATGAGTGCAGTTGAGCACCTCCAGCAGGGCCTGGTTGGCCCCGGAGATGCGCCCGTGGAGGTCCACATACATGACCCCAAAAATATTCGAATCGACCAGCCGGCGCAGGCGGGATTCGCTCTTGCACAGGGCGGCGTGCGCAGCCTGCAGGGAAATGTTCGCCGCGCTCAGCGCGGCATGTGCCTCCTGCATGGCCTGGGCGGCCTGCTTTTGCACGGTAATATCGCGCGCCAGCATCACCGCTCCCAGGATCTCACCGCTGTAGCGCCGCACGGGCGCGGCGGAGTACTGCCGCACCTTCCATTCGCCTGTATCCGGGATGCGGATATGCTCTTCGCCCTGCAGCGTTTTTCCCTGCAGGGCAAGGAGCAGCGGCGGTTCGCTCTCCGGGCGCGGGTTTCCGTCATCCCGGCGGACCTCGATCTGATCGACTAGCTCATGCAGGGTCTTCGCCCCCATCGGGTTGAGGATTCCCGAGGCGGCTGCAGCGGCCGGATTGAGCGCCGAGAGGTTTCCCTGCAGGTCGCAGAACCAGATCTCGTCCTGGATGCTCTGGATCAGGGCCTGCAGCAGGTCGCGCTCGGCCATGGCATTCTTACGCACCAGCACCTGCTCGCTGCAGTCTTCAATCACCGCCAGGATACCGGCCGGCTGGTCCTGATCCCCCGGGATGAGGCTGAATGACAGCGTGAAGAAGCGCTCCTCCGGCCAGCCGGGCATCTGCAGGGGAAGGTCGATGCTGCGGAAAGACTGCCCCGACGTGTACACATGATCCAGGATGGGGATGAGCTCTGGCGCCAGCTCAGGCCACACCTCAGCCGCCGGGCGGCCCAGGACCGGGCTGTGGTGCAGGCCGTAGGAGATAAAAGCCGGGTTGCACAGGGTGAGGCGGTGCTCAGGGCCCTCCAGAAAGCAGATCCCCAGCGGCGCAATCTCCAGCAGCTGCTCGACCAGGGCGCGCTGGCGCTGGTTTTCGGTCAGCAGCCGGCTCTGCACCCGCAGGGCCTCGGTGAGCTGCGAGAGCAGGCGCTCCTGTTCTTTCTGCGACGCTTTCTGGTGACTGATATCTCTCACTGCGCCGCTCACGCGCAGCGGCCTGCCCTGAGCGTCACAGATGAGCTTCGCGGTGCAGGCAAGCCAGCGCCAGCTTCCATCTTTGTGACGGACGCGGAGTTCGACATCCAGCGCCTCACGCTGGCCGAAGATGAGGTCGTCGAACTGGCGGGTGATCAGGGGCGCGTCCTGCGGGTGGATGCGCTCCAGCCAGGAATCCAGCGTGTCGGGATATTCATCCACCGCCAGGCCGGTGATCTCACCGATCTGCGGGCTGATGAAGAGATCTTCGCAGCATACATCTGGCCGGGAAGGGTCCAGCTCGATTTCCCACAGGGCGCATTCACAGCCGGCACTGGGTAGATCGTTCACCGCGGTCCGTCTGTAGACGAGCCGCTGCACCCCTGCGGAGAGGCGGGCCTGCTGGAGCTGCAGCCGCAGCCGCTTGCCGTCGATCAGGTTGTCGACCAGGTGAACGAGCAGGTCCGGCGTGACCTCCTGCTGGCTGACGTAAAAGTCCACGCCGCTTTCCAGCAGGACCTTTTCGCTGTATTCGGTTCGTATGGCCTGGGTGAAGAGGATGACGGGGAAAGGGACGGGGCCGGCTTTCTGTACGATCTCTAACCCGCTGTGTCCTTCCACATTGTCGCCGACCAGGGCCGCATCGAAGCGACCCTCCTGCAGCGCCTGTACTGCAGCAGCCCTTTGATGGGCCCACACTATTTCCGCCCGTCTACATCCCCCGCTGAAAAATTCCTGGGTCAGGTCGTATACTTCTGGGTCCTCATCGATCAGCAGTATCTTCCAGCATGGTCTGTCAGTCATCGGAATGCGGTGGCTGGGGTGCCCGCGGCCGGGGTAGGACTGGACTGTAGGATTTGTTTGTGATGGGGAGCACTCATCAATTACATTATAGCATCAAACTGCAAGAATCGATCAACTAACTTCTCGCATCATTGTAAGCCGGCGCTGCGGCAGCGATGTGCAGAACCAGGCTGTTGTTTATCGGGCAGGGCTGGTAAAATCGAAATCGTTGGTCCACATTATGTATTAAACCTGCAGCCCACCAGAATTTACTGTTCGTTTGTTGCCGGAACCTGTGCTGACGGTTTGATTCACGTTCGGGGTTCAAAGGAAATCGCGATGCAGACACTGATCGTTACCAATTACCAGCCGGGCGATGAGGCCTGGATGTTCGAACTGCAGAGGAAGACGCTCGTGCGCTGCCCGGATTCTGCACTGATGGATCCTGTCTCTTACCGGGACCCGGCTTTCGAACAGGGCCTGAACATTTTCTGCGCCTTTGAAGGGGATAAACGGCTGGTCGGCTACGGCTGGATCCGGCCGCACCGGGTGCTCTGGCTTCCGGAGGAAACGCTCATCCTGCCGCTCGACGTGCGGGTCGACCCTGACTATGAGGAGGCCGAGGCGCTGCGCCAGCGGCTGCTGGATGTGCTGTGCGAGCGGGCGCACGTACTGCGGACGCGCTATCCGCAGCCCCAGGCGCTGCTGGCAGCCAGCTATTATTCGGGAGGGCGCTCCAGCATCGATTACCTGCTGGGTAAGGGGTTCCGCCACTATGCCAGCGATTTCTCGCTGCGCCGGGACCTGCGCCAGCCGCTGCCGGAGCGCAAACCGCCGGCAGGTGTGGAACTGCGCAGCGGGCGCCTGCAGACGGCAGAGGAACAGCAGGAGTATCTTAAGGCATTCCTGGCCTGCGAGAAGGAGTCCTGGACGCTGGATGAACTCCGGGAATTCCTGCAATCGGAACTGTGGGGGAACGGTATGCTCATCGCCGGCTATGCCGGGACGAGCATGGTGGGCGGCCTGCTGGTGTATTATGACCCGGACCCCGACCGCAACCCCGATAAGGTGGGTCGGGCAGAGCGGCTGTTTGTGCTCCCGTCATGGCGCGGGCGCGGCCTGGGCCGCTGCATGCTCTACCTCGGGCTGCGCTATCTGCAGGAGAACGGCATGATGATGGCCGAGCTGCAGATCAGCGCCCTGAGCCCCAGGGACCTGCGTGTGTACGAGACCAGCGGTTTTTATGTGTGGCAGGAGACGGTGCTGCTGGGGAAGGAGATTTTGGGGAGACGCTGACAGACGCAGATGGCGCGGACGTCCGCGCATATTTTTTATACAGATAGCCTTCCCCTGGAAGCATTAGTGAGCGAAACGGGACGGGGGAGGG
>JAAYXE010000179.1 GCA_012516075.1 Chloroflexota bacterium
CCATCTCCGGGGATATGTTCAAGCATATCCAGGCCGAACATCTGCACCGCCTGGCCGTCGCCGAAAACCTTCCGCTTTCCGAAGGCGCCCGCAGCTTCAACGCCAATCGTGTGAACTACGACATCGACGAGAAAAAGGAGCTGCTGGAGGCCCTCAGCCAGGCGCAGGGCGAGCCGGGCGAACTGGACGTCATTCTGCAGCGCTGCGCAGTGACTGACCTGGAAGGTATCCTCGTGACGGCCGGCAAACGCTCGCTGCCGCGCAAGAGTGTGGTGGAGTTCGGCTGGGTGGTGGGGCTGCCGAACCGGGTGGAGACAGACACCTATTTCCACGTTAAGTATTCCCCCGATCGCAGCACTGCCGCCCGGGAGCGGGAAGAATGCGAAGAGTCGCGCACTGCTAATGTCGGGCAGGCTATCTTCCACCGGCCGGCTTCATCCGGCGTCTATGCAATGGTCCTGAACCTCGAAACGGCACGCATCGGCTTTAACGATATTTCGCAGTCCTATCCGGTGAGTGAGGAGCAGCGCCGCAAGCGCATGAAGGTGCTGCTGGAGAGCGTGCTGTACACCTTCTTGGAACCCGGCGGCGCCATGCGCAGCACTCAGAACCCCCACCTGGTGGGCTTTCAGGGTGTGATCTCGATCAGTCATGATGTGGTCCCCGCGCCCTGCATCTCTCCCATCAACGCGAACTTTGTCCAGGATGTGTGTGCCATTGGCGACGCGCTCAACCAGCTGCGGCCCGGCGTGGTGGAAGTTCTGGAGTTTACCTCACCGCGTGAATTCGCCGATATCATGGTTCGTTTGATTCAAAACGCAGTGCCGATGACCCTGCCGGTAGCGAACCACGCGTAGGAGGCGGTATGTGGGTAACTGCTGACTACGAGGCGGCTACGCTGTTCTCTTTGAAGTACAGCACAGCGACCAGTTCGGGAGGGAAAACGCTGCTGGTGCCCACGCCGTTCGCCATCAAAATGGCGCTTCTCGACAGCGCCTGCCGCACGGCGGGCGTGGCTCAGGCACAGGCGTGGTGGGAGATGATCCGGGATCTGCGCGTGGCGGTCAGGCCTCCGGAGCACGTGGTGGTAAGCAACATTTTTCAGAAGATTCTGCGCCCGCGCCGCAACCCGGCTGCCCCAGGCGATGCCGACAGCGGCCCCTTCCAGCGCACCATCGGATACCGGGAATACGCCCAGTGGAAGGGGGCCATGAGCCTGGCCCTGGGATGGGAAGGCGAGGATGAACGCCCCTGGCTGCAGGACCTGCTGTTGAACATTCACTATCTCGGCAAGCGCGGCGGTTTTGTGCAGCTTGTTCAGTTTCCACAGGGCGTCAGAGAACTGCCTGCGGGTTTTGTTGACCTGACGCGTGAAGCAGACGAGTTTCCCATCTACGGCATGCTGCAGGTGCTGGACGACTGCAGCCCCGGCATGACCTTTGACCAGGCGAACATTTACAGTCCGGCGAAGATCCGTATGGGCCGGGAACGTATCACGCGCAGTGTTGTGCTGCCCTACCGGCTGGTAAAGTCGAGTAAATCCTTCAGCCTGTACGAACGGTCCCTTTGATTCTCACTTTGCACCGGGGCAGGGCTCAGTTCCCGCCCCGGTGCCCGAGGAGCTGCGTATGGACTTCCCCTACCTGCACCTGCGGTTCGACCTGGCCGCCCGCACCCCCATTAAACTGGGCGGCTATCAGGCCGGCGAGCGCCTGCGCGACGCCCTGGCGGGCGTGATGCTGCAGGCCGTGTGCCCCGAGAACCCGCGCCGCCAGAAGCCCACACCCGAACATGCGGCGCTCTGCCCGGTCTGCTGGCTGCTGGCTGCCGACACCGACCCGCGCGCCGTGCGGCGGGCTTCCGCCGTGGTGCCGCCCCTGCCCCCGCCCGATCTGCTGCAGGCCGGCGAGCGCTTTTCCTTTGTGATCACCCTCTTCGGCGAGGGCCTGCGCTACCTGCCGTATTTCGTGCTGGCTGTGCCCGAGATGGGCCGCCAGGGGGTGGGGCCGGGCCGCGGTAAGTTCAACCTGCAGGCCGTCTGGGCGCTGCAGCCGCTGCTGGATTGGGCTTTCCCCCTGCTGCAGCCTGGCGAACACGTGGTGCGCGTGCCGGATGATTTCCCCACCGCAGACATCTTTGCCCTGGCTGCCGGCCTGCCGCCCGTCTCTGAACTGCAGGTGCACTTCCTCACTCCAACCCGCCTGGTGGACGAGAAGCGCCTGGTCAGGGCGCCCGATTTCGCCGTGTTCTTCCGCCGCATGCTCAGCCGCATCGACGACCTAGCCCGGCTGCACAACCAGGCCGGGCGCCGCCCGCCCGAAGACGTAGAGCGCCTGCACCGCCTGGCGGACGGCGTGCGGCTGGTCGATGTGGACACCACCTGGGTGGACCTGTTTGCCCCCTCCGGGCGCACCGGCCGCCGCACTCCCATGGGCGGCTTCGTCGGGCGCGCCGTCTACCGCCTGCCGGACGGCGGCGAACTGCTCCCCTGGCTGCTGCTGGGCCAGGCTGCCCAGGCGGGCAAGCTGGCCGCTAAGGGCAGCGGCGTATTTGAGCTGGCACTGCCCGGCCGGCCGGGCTACTGGCAGCGCTGCTTCCGTATGATGCAGTCAGAAGGATCCAGTAGTGGATACTGAAACACACCAGGAGGTTGAGCCAGACCCGCTCGAGATACGCCGGATTACCGAACGATCAAGTAGTGGATACTGGAACTTCCGGCAGAGACGATTCCGCCGCAAAACCCATCCCATCCTCACGGGATGGGTTTTTTCCACCCACACCCCCAAACCTGTCCGATTTCCCCCCGGCGGGGGTTAACATCATGAACGGAGGTCTATGATCCTGAGCATATACGGCCCATCCAGAGTATGATTGGTTCGATGAAGCATCTCAAGACGGAGCTCGACGAGAATGCCCGCCTCGGATCAGCCTCTGTCGGATTCGAAGCGCTGTTCCAGGAGCACTGGACCTCTGTGTACCGCATCCTGCGGCGCCTGGTGGGCGACCCTGCCGAAGCGGAGGATCTGGCGCTCGAAGCCTTCCTGCGCCTTTACCGCCACAACCAGACCAAGCCGCAGGTCCAGAACACGGCCGGCTGGCTGTACCAGGTGGCCACACGCCTCGGGCTGAACTCGATCCGCGACTGGAAGCGCCGCGAGCAGTACGAGCTGCAGGCCGGGCGCAGCGCCCTGGAAGAACCCGACCAGCTTTCGCCAGCAGAACTCCTGGCAAAGGAGGAGGAGCGCCGGCTGGTGCGCATGGTGCTCTCCAGCATGAACGAGCGCCGCGCACAGCTCCTCATCCTGCGCTACTCGGGGCTCTCGTACAAAGAGATCGCCAGCACGCTGGACCTGGCGCCCGCTTCCATCGGCCCCCTGCTGGTGCGTGCCGAGCGAGAATTCAAGAAACTGTACCGCAGCCTGGCACAAGAGGAATGATGAGAACACATTTAACCGATGGCGAACTGCGAGCTGCACTGGATGGAGAGCTGGAACCCGGGCGTCTCCGTCACCTCGAGACGTGCGCCGCCTGCCGGGAGCGCCGGCAGCAGATGCAGGCCCTCACCCTGGAAACCGGCCGCCTGCTCGCCTTCCTCCAGCCGGGGGATGATCCCGCACCCTCCGCCCGCCAGGCCTGGGCTCGATTTTCGGAGCAAATATTGCAGCAGGAGGAACCTTCCATGCTTAGAACACTGTTTTCCCGTCCCCTTTTCCGTTTTGGGACTGCGGCCCTGGTGCTGCTGGTGCTGCTCCTGGCCTTCCCCAGCACCCGGGCGCTCACCGGGCAGCTGCTCAACCTGTTCCGCGTGCAGCGGGTGCAGGTGGTGTCGGTGGACTTCACCGGCCTGGAGCAGCTCACCGGCGCCGGGGTGCTGGGCAACCGCTACAGCGAGCTGATCTCCAGCTCGGTGGAGGTGAAGCAGGATGACGGCGAGCCGCGGGCGGCCGCCAGCGCCGCAGAGGCCAGCGATATGGCCGGATTCGACGTGCGCATCCCTGAGGGCATGACGCCCAGCCAGATCCACGTCAGCGGGCCGGTGTCGTTCAGCTTCACGGTAGACCGGGCAAAGGCCCAGGAACTGCTCAACGAAGCCGGGCGCAGCGACCTCGTTTTGCCCGAAGCGGTGGATGGGGCTGAGATCGCGGTGGAAATCCCCGCCGCGGTCAGCGTGGCCTTCGGCACCTGCCCCCAGCCGGGCTCGGACGTATCGGGCAACACCGAGCAGAGCCGCACCGAGCGCCTGTACCCCGACTGCGTGATCTTCGCCCAGATCCCCAGCCCCAGCGTCTACGCGCCGCCTGGCATCGATATCGAAGCGCTGGCCCGTCTCGGGCTGGAGTTCACCGGCATGACCCCCGAAGAGGCCGCCGCCTTCACCAGCACGGTCGACTGGACCTCCACGCTGCTGGTGCCCTTCCCGCGCAATGCCACGGCCCACCGGCAGGTCAGCGTGGACGGTGTGACCGGCACCCTGATCGAGCGCCGGAACAGTGAAACGCCGCAGTACGTGCTGCTGTGGGTCAAAGACGAGATCATCTACGCCATCAGCGGCCTGGGGGCGGGCTCCCGCCAGGCGCTGGAGATGGCAAACTCGCTGCCGTAGGCTGTCTATGACCGCTGCTGCGATAGAAACAGAGCTGCTCCGCAAAGAGTTCGGCAAATTTGCCGCCGTGAAAGGCCTCACCCTGCAGGTCGCGCAGGGTGAGGTGTTCGGTTTCCTGGGGCCGAACGGGGCCGGGAAGACCACCTTCATTAAAATGCTGCTCGGCCTGGTGACGCCCACCTCGGGCCGCGCCTTTCTGCTGGGCGCCCCCATCGGCGACCGGGAAACCCTGGGGCGCGTCGGGTTCCTCCCCGAGCACTTCCGCTTTCAGGACTGGCTGACCGCCGCCGAGTTCCTGGGCTACCACGGCGAGCTGCTGGGGATGGAGCGGCAGGCGCTGCGCAGGCGCATCGACGAGCTGCTCGAGCGCGTGGGGCTGGCTCCCTTCCGCAGCCGCCAGCTGCGCACCTATTCGAAGGGCATGCTGCAGCGCATCGGGCTGGCCCAGGCGCTGCTGAACTACCCCGCCCTGGTGTTCCTCGACGAACCTACCTCCGGCCTCGACCCGGTGGGGCGCCGCCTGGTGCGCGATATCATCCGCGAGCTGCGCGACGAAGGCACCTGCGTGTTCCTCAACTCGCACCTGCTCAGCGAGATCGAAGTCACCTGCGACCGGGTGGCGTTTATCCGCCACGGCGAGGTGGTGCGCCTGCTGGAGCTCTCTTCGCTGAACATGGACCATCCGGTGCTCACCATCCGCGCCTCCGGCCTGACCGCCGAAATCGCCGCGGAACTGGAGCGCTGGGGCCGGGATATCCACCTCGAGGGCAGGAAGCTGACGATCACCGTCAACGACGAGGCCGCCGTTCCCGAGATCGCCCGCTGCCTGGTGGCGCGCGGGGCGGATATCTTCGAGATCACGCCGGCCCGCATGTCGCTGGAGGAGATCTTCATCGAGACCATTGGAAAGGACGGCGGGCTGTGAAGAAGATCTGGATCCTGGCGCGCATGACCTTCCGCGAAGCCATTCGCCGGCGCATCGTACTCACCGGCCTGGTGCTGGGCGTGCTGTTTCTGATCGTCTACACCGCCGGCTTCCGCATGATCTACCACGAGGTCACCTACGAGGCCTCCCTGGGCGAGACCACGGCCCTCGACATGGTGGCGGTGAGAGAGCTGACCAACTTCCTGCTGCTGGCCGGGCTGTATGCGGTCGCCTTTCTTTCGGTGGCCATGGGGGCGCTGCTCAGCGCCGATACCCTGGCCGGCGAGATCAACTCGGGGACGATCCAGACCATCGTCACCAAGCCGCTGCGGCGGTCCGATGTGGTGCTGGGCAAGTGGCTGGCGTTCGCCTGGCTGCTGGGGCTGTATCTGGTGCTGATGGCCGGCGGCGTGGTGCTGAGCGTTTACCTTCAGTCCGGCTACCTGGCGCGCAATTTGCCCACCGGGCTGGCGCTGATTTATCTGGAGTCCCTGCTGGTGATGACCTTCGCCCTGGCGTGTTCCAGCGCCATGCCGGCCCTGGCCACGGGCGGGACAGTCTTCGGCATGTACGGCATGGCGTTCATCGGCGGCTGGATCGAGCAGATCGGCGCCCTGCTTAACAACAACACGGCGGTGCAGGTGGGCATCGTCACCAGCCTGCTGTTCCCCACCGAGGCTGTGTGGCGCCGGGCGTCGTTCGAGATGCAGTCCGCCCTGAGCGAGATACTAGGCAGCTCGCCGTTCGTGACCGTCTCGGTGCCGAATATGGTGATGATGGGCTATGCGGTGGTGTATCTGGTGGTCATGCTGGCCATCGCCGTGCGTGTGTTCCGGAACCGGGATTTGTAGCCGGCCAGGGCTGACAGCGGATGGCGACCTGCGGTCGCCTTGGAACGGATATAACGGATCGCTGACAACGGATTTGGGAACGGATATAACGGATAAGTTCCCTCCCCTGCAAGCAGCCTGCCGGCCCGCAGGCGCGCGGAGCGGCATGCTGCGCAAGCTCGGTCGAAGCGGCCTGCGGGGTCAGATGCTGGAGGCCATGAAGAAATTAAAAACCTACCTTTGAAAGAGGATTAGGATCACGGATACGTTCCCTCCCCTGCAGGGCAGCCTGCTGAAGGCAGGTCTGCGCAGCGGGGGAGGG
>JAAYXE010000180.1 GCA_012516075.1 Chloroflexota bacterium
CGGCCGGCGACCATGCTCGCCGGCCGGTTGCTGTTAATCGCTGCCCGGCAGGTGGATTTTTCCTTACCACTACCGCTCGTTCATGGCCGCTGCGGCCCGGATGAGGTCTTTGAGCGCCCCTTCGTCGATCGTATCTCCCTGGTACAGGTCGATCGAGCGGGTCTTCTTCGCATCCAGCCCGGCGTTGAACAATCCTTTGGGATCGGGCAGTTCAGCCCCCTTGAAAAAGTTAATCTTGATGTGGTCTTTAAAGGCACCGAATGCAGCTGCGTTGCCGTTGTATGTCCAGGTGGGGCTGTTCCACTTCCATTCTTCGTTCAGCCTCGGTTCCGCCTCACGGATCAGTTCGCGCAGCCTGGCGAGGATCTGTCCCTGCCATTCGGGCAGCTCTGCGATCCGCCTGTCGATCTGTTGCGCCGCTTCCACTGGTTTACCTCCCTTCACTGGCCCCCGCAATGCACCTGTATTCCCCGATTGAGATTATATCAAACAGGCCCACCGGTGGTTTCCAGGCCTCTTACTTATGTTCGGGGAGGCGTCCTGAGCGGCGGTCAAAGAACGACTGCCTGGTCGAAGGGTGCCTCCCCGAATTTCTGCGGCCTGCGTGCAGCGACGGACCTCCCTGCCGTGGCACATGGGGACACGGATCGACGCCGGTCACGCAGACGAAGATGGATAATTTACTTATCGTTCGATCCCCGAATCCTCGACCATCCCACAGAAGGGCAAAACGGCCTTCTGCGCATACCCGGTCGAGGACTGCATGGCTTCCAGGTGCTCAACCTCTCGCTGCCGCGTGCGAACGGCCCCACGCCGGCGGTTGGCATTCATCGATCACTGCGGATCTCGGGCGGATAACGCCTTTTCCACCTGTTCACGGATAGCCTGAGCGATGACCGCTTCCACATCGAAATGCTGCTCCAGAAAGGCCAGAATAGCGAGCGCCGACTGCGGCGTGCGGTTGTACCCCTGCTGGAAGTCCGCCAGGCGGGCAGCCAGCAGCGGGAAGCGCTGCTCCACGCGCCGTTCGCCTGCAAAGTGGTCGACGAAAGCCGGCTGCTCTGCTTCTGTCTTTGCCGCCAGAGCCAGCACGTGATCGAGTGCGTACACCTGGACAAAACGCAGCGCAGACAGCTTCTCCCCGCGCCGGTAACGCAGCATTCCGACATATAAGTTGGTCAGCGCCTCCCCCAGGTGCCACGCCTGCCCGTCACCTGCGGGCTCCTGATGCGGGCTGGTCGGAGCGAGCAGTTCATCGTCCAGGCGGGGATCCCTCCAGATTACCCGCCCGGCGCTGAAGGGGATGCGCGCCAGCTCCGCAGGCTCGAACACGGCAAACTCGGCGAACACCTGATCGGCGAAGAGCACCTTATACCCATCCGGCGTGTTGCGGAACGTGTAGGCCAGGGGCTGGACGGCATGCAGCCAGGATAGATCGTCGATGTAGGCCTGTTTGTAGCCCGGCTCCACGATGGCGAAGAAGTCGAGGTCGGAGAATTCATCCAGCCGTGCTGTCTCCTGCCCGGAGGAGCCCAGGCCCAGCAGCGCCAGCGCATGCCCGCTGAGGGAGAGCGAGCGGCCGATCTCGTCCAGCCGCTGGAGTAGCAGCGCCGCCCGGTTCATGTGTAAGGCACCGGGTGGACCTGCCCCTCGATCGCCGCGAACAGGTCTGCGATCTGTTCCTGTACGAAGGGGATGATCTCATCCAGCGGGAGGACGCGCCGTTCTGCGGATGTGCGCAGGCGGAACTCCACGCCGCCCTCCCCCAGTGCCCTCGGGCTGATGGTCAGGCGGATGGGCAGGCCGATCAGGTCGGCATCGTTGAACTTTACGCCCGGCGTTTCGTCGCGGTCGTCATACAGCACCTCGACGCCCGCCGCCTGCAGATCGCGGTACAGATTCTCCGCCGCTTCAACCGCCCCGGGATCCTTACCCTTCCCGCTGAGCAGGACGAGATGCACCTGGTAGGGGGCTACGCTGACCGGCCATGTCAGGCCGTGCTCATCGTGCCATTCCTCGGCAATGCAGGCGATCAGACGCCCGACGCCGATGCCGTACGAGCCCATGATCACCGGCCGGGAATCCCCTTCCGGGCTGAGGAAGTAACAGCCCATCGGTTCGCTGTAGCGCGTGCCAAGCTGGAAGATATTGCCCACTTCGACTCCGCGGCGGGCGTTCATGGGCTGTCCGCACTGCGGGCAGGGATCGTCCTGACCGGCCGCAGCGATATCGGTCACGATCTGGGCCTGAAAATCTCTGCCGTAGTTGACGTTGCGCAGGTGGTACCCTTCCTCGTTGGCGCCTGCGACCAGGTTGGGGGAACTGACTACGGCGTCGTCGACCACTACGAGCACACCGCTGAGTCCGACCGGCGAGGCGTAGCCCGGCACCGCACCGGCTGCCCGGATCTCCTCTTCGGTGGCCGGCCGCAGCGACCTCGCTCTGACCGCATTTGCCAGCTTGTTTTCGTTGACCTCCATATCGCCGCGCACGATGGCGAACACCAGCCGTTCCCGGCTGCCGCCTTCTGAATTCCCGTCTGATCCGGACTCATGGATGGAGGCCATCAGAAAGACGGCTTTGGCTGTGCGTGCTTTTGAAATACCCAGAAAAGCGGCCAGGTCTTCAATCGTCTTCGCGCCCGGGGTGGCCACCCGCTCCAGCTCCAGGGGGGCTTCTACGGGGGCGGACGGCTTGCGAAAGGTGGCAACCTGGCGGTTGGCGGCGTAGCCGCAGTGGTTGCAGATCAGCAGCGTGTCCTCGCCAACCGGCGTCAGATACATGAACTCGTGTGCCGTCCTGCCGCCCATCATACCCGTATCGGCCCTCACGGCGATCATCGGCAGCCCGCAGCGCTGGAAGATCCTGAAATAGGCCTTGTAGTGGGCCTGATACTGGCGCTCCAGGCCCTCCCAGTCTGCATCCAGGCTGTAGCTGTCTTTCATGGTGAACTCGCGCACGCGGATCAAGCCCGCGCGGGGGCGCGGATCGTCGCGCCACTTGGTCTGGATGTGGTAGAGCAGGGCCGGAAGCTGGCGGTACGAGCGGATCTCCCGGCGGACCAGGTCAGCCAGGGCTTCTTCGTGGGTCATCGCCAGGGCCAGTTCGCGGCCGGAGCGGTCCTTCAGGCGTCCCATCTCGGCGTCGATGCTTTCCCAGCGGCCGGTTTCCTTCCAGATCTCGGCTGGCTGGACCACAGGCATGCTGATTTCCTGGCCCCCGATGGCGTCCATCTCCTGGCGCAGGATGGCCTCGATCTTTGATTTCGTTCGCTGACCCAGCGGCAGGTAGCTGAAAATACCGGCGGCATGCTGGCGGATGAACCCGGCGCGCAGCAGCAGCCGGTGGCTGGCGATTTCGGCTTCCGCTGGCGCTTCGCGCAGGGTCTGGCTGAAAAGCCTGGACATTCGCATCGCGACTCCTCCTGGTGCAGTCTGGAATAAAACAAAAACCCTCTGGGCTTTCTGTCCAGAGGGTGGGAGTGGATAAGAGGTTTGCCTACCAGCCCACAGCAAAAGGACCAGAAGCCCGGGAAGGGTTTCGGGTGGCAGGGACTGGGGAAGGCAGGCAGATTCGAAGCATATGAAAAGTGTACCAGAGAACGGCTGTTTTTTCCAGCCTGTGAATCGCCGGGAGATGGGATCAGGCGAAGGTGAACAGGAAGGTCAGGTCGTTGACGTTGGTCTGGGTGGGACCGGGCTTGAGCAGGTCGCCCAGGCGTTCAAAGAAGTGATACGAATCGTTGCGCCGCAGAAAATCGGCGGGGTTGAGCTCCAACTGGCGGGCACGGTGCAGGGTTTCTCCCGTGACGACCGCACCGGCCGCATCGGTTGGCCCGTCGCCGCCGTCTGTGGCCAGCGTGACCAGTGCGACGTTCTTCAGACCGGCCAGCTCGCCGGCCGCTGCCAGAGCCAGTTCCTGGTTGCGGCCTCCCAGCCCGCCGCCGCGCAGCGTGACGGTAGTTTCGCCGCCGGCAACGATGCAGCCCGGTCGCGGCACGGGCTGCCCGCTGACGGCAGCTTGACGCAGGATCGAGCTCAGAAAGCGCCCCGCCTGGCGCGCTTCACCCTGTAAATACGTGGTCAGCAGGAGCGGCTGAAACCCTTCTTCGGCCGCCTGCTTGATGGCGGCCTGGGCTGCCAGCCGGTTGCTGCCGATGATCTGATTATGAACCAGCTGGAACACGGGATCGCCGGGTTTGGGAGTTTCTTCGATCAGACCCAGCCGGCCCTGCTCCAGGTGGTTCAGGATGGGCGCAGGGGCCCGGTCCAGCAGGTCGTAGCGCTGCAGCACACCATAAGCGGTATCGAAGGTCGTTGTATCGGGGACGGTCGGCCCGGAGGCGATGGTGTCCAGCGGGTCGCCGACCACGTCGGAGAGAATCAGGGCGACGATCTGGGCAGGGGCGGCAAGGCGGGCCAGCCCGCCGCCTTTCAGCAGGTCCAGGTGCTTGCGCAGGGCATTGATCTCCTCGATGCGCGCTCCGCTGGCCAGCAGGGCAGAGGTGAGACTTTGCAGATCTTCCAGGGTGATATCCGGGAGCGGCGCGGTGAGCAGTGCCGAACCGCCGCCGGAGATCAGGCACAGGATCAGGTCATCCGCCTGAGATGCGGCCAGCAGGTCCATCATGCGCCGCGCCGCTCGCAGGCCGCGTTCGTCGGGCAGCGGGTGCCCGGCCTCCACGATCTGGACCGGGCCAATTTGATCGCTCGATGTATATCCTTCTTTGACGATGACGATGCCGTCGGTCACCAGCGGTCCCATGATTTCGACCACTGCCCTTGTCATGGGTGCGCCCGCTTTTCCGGCTCCGACCACGCGCACGCGCCGGAACCGGCGCAGGTCAAGGCTGACCGATCCCACTTTAAGGGCCGAACCGCTGCAGCTCAGCTGCCTTCTCACGGCTTCCGCAGGGTCAACAGCCTGCAGGGCTGCTTCCAGAATGCGGGCTACCTGGCCTCCCCAGGGGGCGGAAGCCAGAGAATGGGCATTCCAGCGTGTCAGATCCATGGTCAACTCCATTCGACAGCGATACTCAGTCCTGCGAGGTGCTCGCTTCCCGCAGGCGGGTGGTGTAAGCGACGGCGGAGCTGATATGCGCCCCCAGCAGTGTGATCAGTGCGGTCAGATAAATCCAGATGAGAAGCAGGATGATCGTTGCCAGAGAACCGTAAAGGATCTCCAGCCGCACCAGGCCGCTGTTGATATACCACCGGAAAAGGAACACCGACAGGCGCCAGGCAAGCGCAGCAAAAAGCGCGCCCCAGAAGGCTTCCATCCAGTTCACACGGATATTGGGGATCCAGCGGTACATAGCCAGAAAGACCAGAAAAGAGAGCAGCAGGGGGATCAGGGCCGAGAAGATGCTGCCCAGCATACTTTCGAACAGCGCGGCGCGGCTGGCCTCCTCCGCCGGGGTGACCGGCAGCAGGGTGAAAACGGTTGCGCCCAGCACGGAGAGCACGAACAGGAAGGCGATGACGGCGAGCATCGCCATGCCGATCAGCCGCCCCTGGATGGGGTTGCGGGAGACCGCCCCCGGCCAGGCCAGGTTGATGTTGCGCGCCAGGGTGATGAACACGGCCGACGCTGCCCAGATCAGGCCCACAAGGCCGAAGATACCAACCGTGCCGCGCTGCTCCAGGATCTGCACCAGGTTGGTGCGGATGAAATCTTCCGATATCGGGATGACCGTGGTGACAAAATCCACCACCTGTTCGGGCTCGGGCGTGCTGACCAGCACGAAGCCCAGAACGCCCGCCAGAACCAGCAGCAGGGGAAACAGAGAGAAGATGGCATAGTAAGCAATGCTGGCAGCTCCCTCCGCCGCGCGCACGTACTGAAAACGCTTCAGCGCCAGCAGCAGAATATTCGGAGCGCCACCGGTGTGTTCGTTGGTCCAGTTATAGGCATCTCTCAGCTTCGGCTGCAGTTCATCGAATACCATGGGCGGTTAGAGCGGGACAATACACTCCGGTGACTCATTCGCCGGTGAATTCACCATTGTCGATACGGGATAGGCCATCATTTCCTCGTGCGGGTAGGGCCGCAGCAGCTCGCTCAGCATCTGGGGATCTTCTTCATCGGGTGAGAGCCACAGGGAATACCCTTCCTTCGGCAGGATCACCGGCATGCGGTTGTGGATCTCCTCCATCAGCGGGTTCGGTGAGGTGGTGATGATGGTGCACGAAAGGATGTGCGACCCGTCCGGGGCGTTCCAATGCTCCCACAGGCCCGCAAAGGCAAACAGCTCGCGATCCTTCATCTGGATGTACATGGGGACTTTACCCTTCTGTCCCGGGATCTGGCGCCACTCGTAGAACCCGTCGGCCAGCACCAGGCAGCGGCGGCGGCGGAATGCGCTGCGGAAGGAAGGTTTTTCGGTCAGGGTTTCTGCCCGGGCGTTGATCAGCCGGTTCCCTATGCTCGGGTCTTTAGCCCAGGATGGGATCAATCCCCAGGTAAAGAAATCCAGGCGGTTTCTTCCATCGTTCGGGACCACCGCCACCGGCTGGGTGGGGGCGATGTTGTAGCGCGGTTCGACCCCCTCCGGTACGGTCAACCAGGGGAAAGTTTTCTGGATCTGGGTGGAATCGAGGGTTAATGTGTATCTACCGCACATTGATGACCTCCTGAACCATGCGTTCTGTCCATCTCCCCGCTGAGAAGCATCGAGGTCTGTCTGGCCTGATGAGTTCCATTTGACTGATGGGCAGTATTGTTTCCCGGAGCTTCTCCAGGGGGGCTGGTACGCAGGCCCGTCCCTAATTATAAATCGTATACCGCAGGCCTGCGCAGCTGTGAACGAGCCGTTGGGACAGTGCGCTCACTATCAGCGGCTCGTAGTAACAATTATAGAACATAAGTTCTATAATTGCAATCACAGTATCGCAGACCCTTTCCTGGATTCAGGATGTTGGGGCAGTTCTATGCATTCTCTTCTCCGGCCGGTGGAATGCTGCTTTCACCACCATCTCGCTGCATCAGGCGCTGCACAAAGCGCATGCCGGCCAGGATTTGCTCCACACGCTTCCTGGACAGCGATCCGATATACTCCCCCAGGCGGCTCTTTTCCACCGTGTACTGGCGCGACACTTCGACAACGCTGTAGCGAGGCAGGTTGCCTTCACCAGGCTCCAGCAGCAGGTTCCCCGGCAGGCTGATCCGCTTTCGGTTGGTGGTCAGCGCGCACACGCTCACGGTCGTCAGGCTGCGGTTGAGGTCATCGGCCTGAACGACGACATACGGGTGAGGTATACCCTGCTCCAGCCCCGGCGGATCCATCCAGAAAATATCTCCTTGCCGGATTTCCATTTCACCTCCTGGTATTCTGCCCGGCTGCAGCCGTCCATTATACCCCCCTGTGATAAGGCTGCCAGCGTCTGATGTGCTGGAATGCCTGCTCAGGCTGGCGAAACTCTCAACTTTATGAGAGATGGCTTACATACCCGTGACAAACATCCATTGACCCTTCTCCCCGGACGTGTTAAAACGGTTTTGTGAAAACTTACACCATTTGCCTGGTTGGTCTGGAAAAACAAAAAGCGGCTGTGATCGGTGGAGGCAGTGTGGCGCTGCGTAAGGTTTCTGGACTGCGTGAAGCCGGCTGCCAGGTAACCGTGATCAGCCCTGAACTTACCGGTGGCCTGTACGATCTGCAGTCGAGCGGACAGATCCACTGGGTCGAGAAAAGCTACCAGCCAGGCGATCTGCGCACGCTGGGATTAGGGCCCAACAGCCTGGTGATTGCCGCCACCGACCGCCCTGAGATCAACCGGCAGGCCTGGGAAGAAGCGCTGCAGCTTGGCTGCCTGATCAACGTGGCCGATGATCCGGAACACAGTAATTTTATCTTACCCGCTGTCGTGCGGCGAGGCGAGCTGACACTGGCCGTCTCTACCGGGGGGGCCAGTCCGGCCATGGCGCGCTGGCTGCGCCAGGAGCTGGAAGCACAGTATGGCGAGGAGTTCGGGATGCTGGCCAGTGTGCTGGGTGATCTGCGCCCAGACCTGATCGCCATGTTCGAATCGGAAGAAGAACGCCGTAAAGCGGCCTTCCAGATCATAGAATCCGGTATCCTGGATGTGATCCGCCGCCAGGGTGAGGGTCCGGCGCGCGCATACGCAGCCTCTTTCCTGAAAAACCTGCAGGCATCCCACCGGAATGAAAGGGATCACCGGACCGGGTTTTGATGCAGAACCATAGGTGAGAATAACGGGCCGGATGTATCTGGATCCGGATCGAGAAGGTGTGCAATGAGCGGAATTGTATATCTGGTGGGAGGGGGCCCGGGCGATCCGGAATTGATCACCCTGCGCGGCGTGGAATGTCTGCGCCAGGCCGATGTCGTCATTTACGACCGGCTGGTCAGCCAGGCGCTGCACAGCTATGCCCCCCAGGCAGAGTGGATTGATGTGGGCAAGCAGCCAGACCACCATCCCATCCCACAGCACGAGATCAACCGCCTGCTGGTGGAAAAGGGTAAAGAGGGCAAGGTCGTTGTGCGCCTGAAAGGCGGCGACCCCTTCGTGTTTGGCCGGGGCGGAGAGGAGGCGCAGGCCCTGCTGGAGGCCGGCATTCCTTTTGAAGTCGTCCCCGGCGTCACCAGCGCTATTGCTGGGCCAGCTTACGCCGGTATACCGGTGACCCAGCGCAATATGGCCTGCAGCGCAGCTTTCATCACCGGGCACCGGGCGCAGAGCGGCTGCAGTCCGACCGGCGACTGGCAGCGGGCAGCCCGCGGCGTGGATACGCTGGTTTTCATGATGGGCGTCGCCAGCCTGCCCCAGATTGTGGAACAGATGCGCCTGGCCGGTCGCCCGGCCAGCACTCCGGTGGCGCTGGTCGAAAGAGCCACCACCCCCCTGCAAAAGGTCGTCACCGGCACGCTGGAGAATATCCTTGAGCGTGCTGCCGGCGTTTGCCCCCCGGCGTTGATTGTGGTTGGCGATGTAGCCAGCCTGCACGAAGAACTGCAGTGGTTCAAGCGCGACGAGCGGCGGCCGCTGTTTGGACTGCGGGTGGTTAACACCAGGCCGCGCGTGCAGCGCTGGTCTGGGACGGACGAAATCCCCGGACCGGATGAGTTCACCATGCGGCTGTATGCGCTTGGCGCCCAGGCGATCTCGCTGCCGTCCTGCCTGATCACACCCCCGCTGGATTCAGCACCGCTGGACTGCGCCATTCATCACCTGTCGGACCCGGAGGGCCTGGGGTACAACTGGATTATCTTCACCAGCCGGAATGCAGTGCAGTTTTTCGGCGACCGCCTGTTTGCACAGGGCTGCGACGCGCGCAGTCTTTCGTCGGTTCGCCTGGCGGCTGTCGGGCCGCGCACCGCAGCAGCGCTGCGCCCTTACGGACTGAAGGCCGACTTCATCCCCAGTTATGCCCACGGGAAGTCTCTGGCAAAGGAAATGACCGCCCTCAGCGGCCGGGTGGTGCTGGTGCCGCACGCAGAAGGTTCACCTCCACTCACCGTGCCCGACCTGCTTTCTCAGGGTTACCAGGTTGAGGCAGTGCCTGCTTACCGGGTGTGCACTGAAATTGAACCCCCTGACAGCCTGACGGAGCTGATTGCTGGTGAGGCCGATGTGGTGACATTTTTCAGCCCTGCGGCGGTGCGTGGACTGACGAATATGCTGGCCCAGCAGGGCTGTGACCCGGTGAGAACCCTGAACTCATTTACCACGGCCTGCGTCGGCCCGACCACCGCGCAGGCGGCCAGAACTGCCGGCCTGCGGGTGGATATCGTCGCCGCAGAACAGAGTGTAGAAGGCATGTGCCAGGCGCTGGCGCAGTGGGTGGCTGAGAAGCAGCCGGCGCTGGGCTGAGCCCCACCCGCCACGGAGAAGGTAATGAAGGCTCTGGTTACAGGTGGAACAGGCTTTATCGGTTCCAACATCGCCCTGCGGCTGGTTGAGCGCGGCTGGCAGGTGCGCATACTCGAACGACCGGGCGCGTCTCGCATCCTCCTGGAAGACGGCCCGTTTGAATTTGTGACCGGAGACGTGCTGCAGCCGGAAACCCTGCCCCCGGCGATGGAAGGCGTCGATGTGGTCATCCATGCAGCCGGCGTGGTCGACTACTGGCGGCAGGGGGTTGAACGCATGTACGCTGTGAACGTGGAAGGGACACGCAATGTGATGCGTGCTGCGCTTAAAAGGCGCATCCCGCGCGTGGTGCACACCAGTTCTACAGCGGCCATGGGAATTCACCCCAACGAAGTGGTCGATGAAACCTTCACGTTTAATGTCAGGCCCGAGCGCTTTGTGTACGGTCACAGCAAATATCTGGCAGAGCAGGTGGTGTACGAGTATATCCGCCAGGGACTGCCGGCTGTGATCGTCAACCCGACTACCGTATTAGGCCCTCGAGATATTCGTAAAGTATCCAGCGGCGTCGTTGTGGAAGTTGTAAAGCACTGTGTTCCCCCGCTGATTCCGCCAGGGGGTGTCAATATCGCGCCGATCTGTGATGTCGCTCACGGCGTCATCGAGGCAGCCCTCAAAGGCAAAGTCGGCGAACGCTACATCCTGGGCGGTGAGAACATGACGCACCTGCATCTGTATCAGACCATCGCCAACGTCGTGGGCTGCGGCATGAAATTGAAAGTGATGCCTCGCTGGCAGGTCAGGATTATCGCCATGCTCACCGATATGCTGCAGCCCGAAACCAGCGGACCTGTCCCGCTGACCGGCGACCGCCTGCGTCTGGAAGCTCAGATGTTTTATTTTGACTCTTCCAAAGCACGACGTGAATTCAATATGCCCAGCACGCCGCTGCGTGTGACCATCGGCCGCACCTTTGAGTGGTATGAAGAGATGGGTGAATTTGAAGGTCTGGCGGAGAAGCTTGAGAAAGAGGGCGCCTGTAAATACTGCGGCCGGAAGCGCACCCTGTCCTGGCCCCGTCAGGCAGCCGCAGCTGGTTCTGAGGAGAATGCACTGCAATGAGTTTCTGGAAGAACGCCTGGGCGCATATTTCAGAATGGTTTTTCCGCAGGTGGCAGGCCATCCTGGGGCAGCGCTGGATTAACCTGGGCCTGCGCGCCAAAATGTCTGCCATGGTGATCATTGGGCTGCTGGGGCTGCTGACCACTTTCTCTCTATTAGGGATCAGCACCACTCGCCAGGTGACCCGTCAGGTGCTGAGCGAGCGCGTGATGCTGGCGCGCTTGAGTGCAAACAGCCTGGACTCAAAGCTCGACCACGGGAAAGCCATTCTCACTCTGCTGGCGAACCAGGCAGCGCTGCGCAAACAGGACATCGACGCCTCAGAAGTCGCCGGCGCTCTGGGTGAAAGCATCGATTTCGAAGAAGGTATCTTTCTGATCGATCAAAGCGGCCGGGTGCTGGCAGCGCGTAATCACCAGAGGCCGGACATCAACTGGCTGATGATACCGGCGGTGAACGATGCTCTGCGAGGGGAAGCGTTCAATATTTCCATCCTGGAAAAGGATGTAAGCACCTCTTCCCTGGCCCTGATCGCCATCCCGGTGCGGAACGAGCAGGGGCAGGTGCATGCTGCACTGACCGGCCTGATCAACCTGAGCTCGACGAACCTGTTCACACCCGATCATGCCATCAATCTGGGTCAGACAGGCTCTATCGAACTGATTGACAGCAGCGGGCAGGTGCTGGTCAGCGCGCATCCAGAACGGAGACTGCAGAACCCTGAGCGTGAAGCGCTGCTCGAACGCCTTTTCCGGGGTGGGGAGACAGGGATCGAAACCTGCTGGGGATGTTATGAAACTGACGACCTCGAAGCGAAGGATGAAGTGATTGCCTTCTCCCCCCTGCAGCAGGTGCCCTGGGGCATCGTCGTGCGGCAGAAAGCGGACGAGGTCTTCTCCCCGGTGAGACGCCTGACCATGCTGACTCTGATTCTGGGGGCTGCAACCGTGGTTGGGGCGATGGGCCTGGTGTGGGTGACGACGAACAGCGTCATCCGCCCGGTGCAGATGCTGACCGCTGCTGCCCAGCGTATTGCTGAAGGCGACCTGACGACCCCGGTGCAGATTTCCTCAGCGGACAGCCGGCCGGAAGTAAGGCGCGGCGATGAAATCGGCGCGCTGGCGGCGAGCTTCCAGATCATGCGCCGCCGGCTTAAGGAGTCTATGGACGAGGTCTATGACCTCAACCGTGACCTGGATAAACGCGTTCAGGAGCGTACGCAGGAGGCCCGGCAGGCCCAGCTCGAGGCACAGGCGGCCCGTGATGACCTGCGCGCGATCATCGACGCCCTGGATGATGAGCTGATCGTCGTGGGGGTGGAAGATCACCGTGTCCAGCTCGCCAACCGCAAGGTGCTGGAGCGCCTGAAAGACCCCAGCGCCCTCCAGGAGCTGGACTGCCAGCAAATCCTGCGCAACGAGTTGAAATGCTGTTCGGAAAAAGACTGTAATAATCGGTGCGGGTCGCTGTCCTGCAACTGCCCGATCCCGAAGATCATCGAAACCGGTAAGTCCGTGCGTGTGACCCAGATTCACCGCTGCACTGACCGGAGTCAAAACTGTTACATCGACGTTGTGGCATCGCCGATGAAGGATGCCAACGGGAACATCACGCGGGTGGTGGAACTGATCCGTGATGTGACCGAGGAGCGCAAGATCCGCGAATCCCTGGAACGCAAGAACCAGCAGCTGTCGATCCTGAACGCCATCGCCATGACCACCAACCAGTCTCTGGATCTGGGGGAGATCCTGGGACGAGCCCTGGACCAGCTGCTCAAACTGACGTCCATCGATGCAGGGGCCGTGTTTCTGCAGGAGGATCTGCTGAAGGAATTAAGCCTGGTAGCGTACCGGGGCCTTTCTGAAGAGACCGCCAACCTGGCCTCCAGGATGGGAATGCTGGACGGTGCCTGCGGCGGCGTGATGGAGAAGGGGCACCTGGTGATTGTCCCCGATCTGAGCCGCTACCGGGGTAAACGCGCCCGTTCCCTGCGCGGCGAGCAGTTGAAAACGCTCGTCCACGTGCCGCTGGTCGCCAAGGGATCGGTGCTGGGGAGCATGTGCGTGGCCACCCGCAACCGGCATGAATTCTCCACCGAGGAACAGGAACTGCTCTCGGTTATCGGCAGCCAGATCGCAGTGGCTGTGGAAAACGCCCGCCTGTATGCCGAAGTACAGCGCAAGGAGCAGCTGCGCGGCGAGCTGTTCAAAAAAGCGATCTTCGCCCAGGAAGAGGAACGCAAGCGCATCGCCCGCGAGCTGCACGACGACACCAGCCAGGCGCTCGCAGCCATGATGTTCGCCGCCGAAGAGAGCCAGGAGATGGATGACCTGACGGCCATCAAGCAGCGCCTGGAAGGGATCCGTGACCTGGCGCAGCACACCCTCGACAACGTGCATAAAATCATCTTCGATCTGCGCCCGTCCATGCTCGACCATCTCGGGCTGGTGCCCGCGCTGCGCTGGCTGGCCGCCTCCCGCCTCGAATCGAAAGGGATCCGGGTCACCATCGAAGAGATCTCACCGCAGAAGCGCCTGCCGGCCGAGCTGGAGACCGCCCTCTTCCGTGTGGTTCAGGAGGCGATCACCAACATCGCCCGCCATGCAGCCGCACGTACAGTGGCGATCCTGCTGTACTTTGACGAGAAGCAGGCAACCATCAGCATCGAGGATGACGGCATCGGTTTCGATCTGGAGGAATTAACCATCACCCCAGACAGCTCGCGCGGCCTGGGCCTGCTGGGTATGCAGGAACGCGTCGAACTGATGGGCGGGGAGCTGGAGATAAACTCCACGCCGAACTTTGGAACACAGGTCCACATCCGCGTTCCGCTGAACGGCCATGAGAGCGAGGTCCCTGAAAAAGATCTGGAAATGGTTTGAGAAGCACCGGGCTGTGTTGAAAGGAGCAGTTGTAAATGACCGATATTCGCGTGTTGATCGTCGATGATCACGCAATCCTGCGCGATGGGATTCGATCTCTGCTGGAACGCCAGGAGGGCATCGTCGTCGTCGGTGAAGCCTCGAACGGGCGTGAGGCGCTCTCCTGCGTCAGTGATTTACACCCCGACATTGTTCTCATGGATGTGGCCATGCCGGAGATGAACGGTCTCGAGGCCACCCAGTTGATTAAATCCTATTACCCCCAGGTCAAAGTGCTGATCCTCACACAGCATGACAATCGCGAATACGTCCTGCCGCTGCTGCAGTCCGGCGCTTCGGGTTATGTGCTCAAGCGTTCCGGCGGGCGCGAGGTCGTGGCTGCAATTCGCCAGGTCTACGAGCAGGGGGCGTTCCTGGAGGGCAGCGTTGCCCAGCAGGTGCTGCAGGATTATGCTCATGGAGATGACGAGAGCCACCGCACCGCTCAGGAAGGCGCAGGCGACCCTGTACCCTCTCTGACCGATCGCGAGAAAGAGGTGCTGCGCCTGATCGTGGAAGGAAAGAGTAACAAAGAAATCGGGAGCCTGCTGGGGATCAGCCCGAAAACCGTCTCGGTGCACCGCAGCAACCTGATGACCAAACTGGACGTGCACAACACGGTGGAGCTGATCCACTACGTCACTAAAAATAAATTGTTCGATTTTTCGCTCGATAACCTCGGTTAACAGTGCCGCCGGGACGAACGCCGGCCTTCTCGATATTCTTTACAGGAGATACTCCATGCCAGATTCGCTTGATTTACAATTCGTCCTTATCCCCGATGCCGAGTTTATTATCGGCAGCGACCTGAGCAGAGATAAGCTGACCCAGGATGATGAAAAGCCAGAGCACCGCCTGCGGGTGACGGATTTCTATATCATGAAGTATCCGGTGACCAATGCGCAGTACCGGCAGTTTATCGAAGCGACCGGGCACCGCCCCCCCTTTTTTGGATGGCCCGACGGAGCCTTCCCGGAAGATAAGGCCGATCATCCCGTTGTTGGGGTGACCTTCCACGACGCTGTCGCTTTCTGCGAATGGGCCTCACAGGTCACCGGTTTACCGCTGCGACTGCCTTCCGAACCCGAATGGGAGAAAGCAGCGCGCGGCACAGACGGCAGGATTTACCCATGGGGCAACGAATGGAAAGAAGGGCACTGCAACAGCTACGAAGCCAGAATAGGCGGAACCAGCCCGGTTGGCGCATTTTCGCCTCAGGGCGACAGTCCATACGGCGTGGCCGATATGGGCGGAAACGTGCAGGAGTGGTGCTCTTCTCTCTTCAACATCTACCCTTATGATCCCACCGACGGCCGCGAGATCCTGGTGAACAACCCCAACGCGCGCGGGTTGATGCCGAACATCCGTGAGACGGGATGTGTCGCCAATGCGCTGGCGATTGAGGCCTCGATCGATAAATCCGTGATTCGCGGCGGTTCATGGCGCGAGGCGAAGGTCAAGAGCCGCTGCGCCTACCGGGGCTGGGCAGCGCCCATGCACCGCAGCGACGACACCGGTTTTCGCTGTGTATACGAACCCTAATGTGTGGTAGGGAACATAAAAAGGCGGCGCCTGGCGGGCGCCGCCTTTTTGTTAATGAGGGAATTCTAAACCAGATAAGCGATTCCCAGTGCAATGGCTGCCATCAGAAAAGCGATCATTCCCACGGCATGCATGAACAGCACCGTCTGCACAACTCTGCGCTGGTCGTGGCGCATGCGCAGGTAGAAGCGGTCGAGCAGCCATTTGATAATGCGCTGGTAGCCAGCCGGGCGCAGCTCGGAATAGCGCTTGATGTTGCCCAGCCACTGCTGGATCACCTGGCGCACAGCCGGCACCACGGTATCCTGGTTCTCATCGGGAACGGAGAAAACCTCCTCGTACATTACCCGGGTGCCTGAGGCTGCTTCCTGCACCGACCAGGTGATCTGCGACGGCTCTGGCAGGTCCAGCCGGTAGGCGAACTTGCGCAGCGGTAAATACTCGGTGATGATCGTGTCGTATTCGATTTCTTTTCCCTGGGTCACTCGCACCCGGTAGCGGCTGCCGGGCTGTGGGAAATCCTCGCTTTTGCCCAGAATTTGGGCCACCCCGTAGAGCGGGCTGAGCTGGATGCGGCGTTCGAGATTGAGGATCAGATCAAAAACCTGGGAGCGTGGAGCATCAATGTCAACCCACTCCACAACTCTGTGCGTGTGCATACGTTTACCTGCCTTCTTTTCATAACCACTGCCCGTGGGGCATGATATCAACTATATCCCCTTGTTAAATATATTCTACACCAAAATAGGGTGAAATTGTACCAGGATGCTTGCTGTGGAGGGCCGGTGTGGGGAGATTGGAAGGCGGGATTAATAAATGTTGGGTGTATCGCCTGTTCCATCCAGCAGTAAGGCATGAGGAGCATCTTCGGGTCGTCTGAGCGGTTTGGACATGGCGCGTATTTCAGGCATGTTATGCATGACATGCATGCCCGGTCGAAAACAGCCTGCCGGGTGGTCCTGGTTTTATTCTTAACAGAGACAGGTTTCCCCTGACCAGTGTCTCCCGCCCACTTTCATCCACCTGTAAAGGCACGGCATTGTCAGGCCCCTGACCTTTCCTTTAAAGTAGTTATCCAGAGCCCAGGTAGACTGTTTCAATAGCAGCCGTGCCCGCTGGCCTTACCTTACTCGATCCACTGAGCGGGCATGACCAATTTCTCACATAGTAGATCTTGCGGCTGGCATACTATTACGACCAGGCAAATTTCCCCTCATCGTCGTGTCTCTACCCGCCGGGAGGTAAGGTATCGGTGTAAAGCTTAGCACACAGGTTGAAGGGTTATTCGGGCAAAGCTAAGGAAGAGAAAAGGCAGGATTAATTACGATCGGTGATCAGTATGCCCCTGCTTTTTGGGCTCACACCCCGTACATCTTGTAGCAGTGCCGGCAGGGCAGGGGCGGGTCGGGCAGCAGCTCCTCTTCCTGATCCCCCGAGAGGTAAGCAAATGCTGCCAGCGGGTCGCTGGATATATTGCGGCGTTGAAAGATTTCGATGAACTCCTGGCGGGCCTTACCGTTCATCACCTTCTCCAATCCCTGGCGCACATCCCCGAAGCGAACCGCTGGCGTCGGGTGCGGCTGACCGAGGAAATCACGCGGGATATCGCCGTCCAGCGTCAGGCCCATTAATACGCAGGGCGCGACCTCGCCGCGGTGGTTGATGAACACGGTGTCCAGCGGGTTCGCGTCGCACACCAGCACCTGGCTTTCCATGACCAGCGGGTAGATGTTGAGCCGGATTCCCGTGCGCTGGGCTGTGCGGCGGGCTCGGGACAGGATGGCCTCTTTGTGTGCATCCATCCGGTCGGAGAAAGCACGCATCTGGTCCAGGGCAAGGTTCGGTGTATAGGTGAGATTTGTGGCCACCGCTTCGTCAGCGCCCAGTTCGGCAGACAGGCGCACGAACTCGGGCAGTTCGTGCAGGTTGTCGGCCATCATCAGGTAGTGGATTTCGATCCACAGGTCCGTGTACCCCCCTTTTGCCTTCAAGTCTGCCAGGCGTTCCACATTCCTGCGCAGCAGGTCCCAATCCGAGTTCACACGCGTGGACTGGTGCGTGGCGCGGGTGGCACCGGAGAAAGAAATGGAGATCAGGTTCAGGCCCGATTCGAGGATCTGATGGGCGGCTTTCTCGTCGAGCAGCTTGCCGTTGGTCGTAAAGCCGGTGCGGCAGCCCTTTTCCTTCGCCAGGCGCACCATCTCCCACAGGTCGGGGGGCAGGATGGGCTCGCCCCAGCCCTGCAGGTAGACGAGTTCGAATTCACTCAGGCAGGGGACAATGTATTCCCGGTAAAGGCTGAGGGGCATTTCACCGCGCTGCAGCGAGCCGGCGAGCTGGGTTTGCACACAAAAGATGCAGTCCATGTGGCAGAGCGTGGTGGTTTCGATCTGTGCCACACGGAACGGCCGCTGTGCCGGCTGCGTCTGCTCTTTTTTATGCGGAAAGAAGCGGGGGATCAGGTCAGTGAGCTTCATCGCCGGCGTTTGAGAGATCAAACAACTGCCGCACCATCTCTGCGTACTCTTCCCAGGGAACCTGTGCCGGGGGGTGCTTTAGACCCTGGATCGGTGCGTGCAGCATTTTACCGACAATTGCAGCCCCCATCGCCTTCACCAGTCGTTCCTGGCGGGGAGTCAGATCGCCCATGCGGCGCAGGGTCTGCTCCACCTGCTGGCAGCAGATGGCATCGGCCTGCTCGCGCAGCTCCTGGATCAACGGAACGGCGCGGCGCGAGATGAGCCATTCGTTGAATGCGCTGGCCTCCTCATGGACGATGTCCTCGGCGGCCTGGCGTGCTTCCTGTGTGAACGGGATCTCGGCGCAGGCGGTATCCTCCAGCCCGTCGATATCGACCAGACAGACGCCCGGAAGGTTACCAATCTCGGGGTCGGCGTCGCGCGGCACGGCCAGGTCGGCAATCAGGAGCGGGCGCTGCGGCCGGGCGGCCATCGCTTTACTCACCGCGTCGGTGTGCAGCACGGTGTGCGGGGCTCCGGTGGAGCAGATGACGATATCGGCTGCGGTCAGAACTTCATTTAGCGCGTCGAAGTGGACGGCCCTGGCCTGAGCTCTGCTGCCCAGAGACCGGGCTACCGATACCGCCCGGTCGTAGGTGCGGTTGGCCACCAGGATGCAGGTCAGGCCGGCCTGCACCAGCGCACGAGCTGTGAGGGAACTGATTTTTCCGGCCCCGACGATGAGCGCTGTATGCTTCGAAAGGCAGCCCAGATACCTCTCGGCGAGCTGCACCACCACGGTAGCCACCGAGCGGCCGGCGCGCCCGATCTCGGTTTCTGATCGCACGCGCTTGCCGGCCTGCACGGCGAGGCGGAACAGCGTGCTCAGGATGTGGCCGCTGCTGCCAGCCTCCTGAGCGATCTCGCCCGCCTGGCGCACCTGCCCGAGGATCTCGTTTTCGCCCAGGATCAGGGATTCCAGGCCGGCTGCGACTCGCAGCAGGTGTTCGACGGCCTGCTGGTCTGTGTAAACGTACAGCAGGTCGGCCAGCGCGGCCGGCGACAGGCCGGTCGAGCGGGCCAGGCAGCCGCGGATCCAGCTTTCGGCAGCGGCAAGATCCTTCGCCGCGGCGTAAACTTCGGTGCGGTTGCAGGTGGAGAGCAGCACGGCCTCGCTGAGCGGGCTGCTGTCTGCGGCAGCCTCATCCGGTTGACCGGTGAGGGCCCGCAAAAGGTGAGGGATGCGCTCGCGGCTGAAGGCCAGCCGCTCGCGCACACTCAGGGCGGCGAACTGGTGGCTGACTCCCACAACCAGCAAACGGGTCATTGCCGGACCTCCCCGGGCAGTGCGGTAGAATATACCGCCTGGCCGCTGGCGAAAGCGCGGGCGCGCTGCACAAACCCGGGCGCCCAATCGGAGGCGCCTGCGGCATGCAGGTGCGTATAGCCTGCCAGTACGTTGTGCACCGTCAGTCCGTCTTTCGCCGCGCCCAGCCCTTTGCCCTTCAGCAGGTTGTAGGCTGCCGGAGTGTCGGGATCGAAGTCCACCAGGCGCGACTGGTGGAACTCGTGACCGCGCACCAGCGTACCCTGGGGCAGGAACGGGTTGTCTGCGGCTACCTGCGCCAGGATGTAGCCGTGCCCCTGCGGGCGAGAGGTCATTTCGACCTCGAAAGGCAGCACGCCCACCATTGCACTCGAGCGGCCTTTCCAGTGCAGCCTGCGCGTCAGGTACATCATCCCGCCGCACTCGGCGTACACCGGCAGCCCGTCTTCCACGGCGCGGCGCACATCTAGCATCAGCGTGCGGTTCGCGGAAAGCTCATCCATGAACATCTCCGGAAAGCCGCCGCCGATGTAGAGCGCCGAGATATCGGGCAGTTGAGGCGTGTGCATTGAATCGATGTAGACCAGACGTGCTCCGGCCTCTTCCAGCGCTTCCAGGTTTTCGGGGTAATAGAAGGAGAAAGCCCGGTCGCGAATCACGCCGATCGTCACCGGAGAGGTGTTCCCGGCCTGTATCGAAGCCGTCTCCCCGGCACTCAGGGCGGGTGCCCGGCGTGCAATGGTGAGGATCTGGTCCAGATCCAGATATTGTTCGGCGGCCTGACGGCAGGCTTCCAGGACGGGCAGCAGGCCTTCGTCTTCATCGCGCGGCACCAGGCCCAGGTGGCGGTCCGGGATGGTCAGGTTTTCCCGGCGCGGCAGGGCGCCCACGACGGGGATACCGCACGCGCTCTCCACTGCCTGTCGCAGCCTGGCTTCGTGCTTGCTGTGGGCGACGTTGTTCAGAATGACGCCCGCAACCGGCGTATCCGGCTCAAAGGTCTGATAACCGTGGACCATGGCGGCAGTGCTGCGCGTCATGCGCGCTGTGTTGACCACCAGCAGGACCGGCGCCTGAAGCACGCGCGCCACCGCTGCTGTTGACCCACCGCCCAGTGGATCAGCATGAAATGGAGTCTGGCCCTCTTCGACTGCAGCAGCCCCGTCGGGCAGTTCGGGCATGCTGCTGTCGTACAGGCCGTGATTGCCTTCAATCAGGCAAATGTCAGCCTCACGAGCGCCTTTGAGGAACTCGGATCGCAGGCGCTCGTGAGTGGCATGGAAAAATGGATCCAGTGACCGGCAGAGACGACCGGCAGCCGCGCTCAACCAGGATGGATCAATATAGTCGGGCCCTTTTTTGAACGGCTGTACCTTCAGGCCGCGTACAGCCAGCGCTGCGCACAGGCCCAGGGAGACGGTCGTTTTGCCGCTTCGCCCCTGAGGTGCAGTGAGCACAATGCGGGGCACAGGGGCAGGAGATGAGGAGCCCATAGGAGAAACAGTGGTGTGTGCGAGGGAACCTTCTGCCGGAAACTCAGGCTCGCCTCGTGCTGTCATTTAATATTCGGTAACAGTAATTGCGCCCTCAGGGCAGCTCGCTTCACAGGAGAGGCAGCCGATGCAGTCGTTGGGGTCGCCGGTATACATGGCGATCTTCTTACCGTCCTCCTCAACGAGCGACAGCCCTTCCACAGAGCAGTTCTCCACACAGTCGCCACAGCCCTGGCAAAGGTCAGTGTCCACGGTTACGATATACATGGGAGTACCTCCGTTTTTCTTTCGATTCTAAGTCTGGAGCGCATACCATGCGCTTACTTTATTGCAAACAGGCAGTTTGTGCCCGATTTCACAAGTATTTTACCCTATTTTCTCTAAAATGTAAGGACCAGATCGGCATCCAATCCCGCAGTGATGAGATAGTTCGGGCCGACCAGGTTATCGACCTCGTCGATCAAATCATCGGCGGTCATGTCGTTCATTTTCATCGCGGCATCGCAGACATTCAGGCTCACGCCTGAAGCAACGGCACGCTCCAGGAAGCTGCGCACCGTGCGCCCGCCTTCTGTGGGGCAGATCTGCTCGGCCACGCCCTGCTTGACGAGTAGTGCGCCGTGCAGGATGAAACATATGCTCACCTCTGCCCCCAGCCGGGCGGCTTTTTCCGCAAAGAAGAACGGTGCCGAGCAGCGCTCCGGGGCTTCGGGGCCGTGCGTGGCAACAATCAATACTTTCTTACCTTTCGGGTCCATTTTATTGCTTCTTCCACACGATCGCCGCTGAAGTCAGCTCGCTGAGGTTCTGGATCTTTACATCGAGCTTGTAGTGGCGTTTGATTTCATCCAGCTGGTCCAGGCAGTTGTGGCAGGAGGTGGCCACGATTTTGGCGCCGGTGGCTGCGATCTGATCGGCTTTTGCCTTTGCCGCTGCCATGCGCTCTTTGGCGAAGTCGGTCATCGAAAGCATGCCGCCCCCGCCGCCGCAGCAGTAGTTTTCGACGCCGTGCGGGGTCATCTCAACAAAGTCGGTGCAGACATGGCGCAGCACGTAGCGCGGCTCATCGACAATGCCGCCGTTCCTGGCCTGGTTGCAGGGGTCATGGAAGGTAACCCGCTGGCTGTTCACGGTGGGATCCAGCTCGAAGCGCTTTTCGTAAATGTACTGCGCCTGCAGTTCGACAAAGCTCATCACCCGGAACGGATAGCCGTGACCGACCCAGTTCTCGCCTTCCCAGCGCTGGGAGCGGTAGCCGTGACCACATTCCGCCATCACGAGCACATCGGCGCGCAGATGGTTGACGGCTCTCTCCAGGTTCTGGGCGAGCTTCTTTGCAGCGGCGTCATCGCCGTTGAAGAGGGCGTAGTTGGTGGCGTCCCAGCTCTCAGTGCTCAGTGTCCAGTTCTCGCCGGCGGCGTTGAAAATCTTTGCGGCTGCCTGAAGCAGGTAAGGGAAGTACTTCACTTCGCGCGGGTTCAGGGTGTATACAACCCGGGCGCCTTTCTTGTCGAGGGGAATTTTAACGCTGGGGTCATCCAGCTCGGCCTGCAGCTCTTCTTCCATCCACTCGACGGTCTCCACGAAATCTTCCGTGGTGACGCCCATGTTGTTGCCCGTCTCCAGGTGTACGTTGACGGTCGCTTTCAGCCCTTCGGGGGTCATGTCCATGGCGGTGAGCATAGCGCGTGCCGTGCGCATGATCAGGCGGGTGTCCACACCCATGGGGCAGTTGATCACGCAGCGCCCGCACATGGTGCAGCTGCCATAGGCGGTGAGCAGCAGCATCTCCACCATCTCCTGGTCCAGGTCCGCGGCGGCGATCCAGCCAGGAGCGGATTTGCCCAGCGGGTCCTCCAGGCGGCGGTAAATTTTGCGCAGCTGCTCAGCGCGGAAAGCGGGGACGTGTTCCGGTTTGGGGTTGGAAACGTAATAATGGCAGGATTCGGCGCACAGTCCGCAGCGCACGCACACCTCTAATGAGGCCTTGAGCTGGCGGTTCATGCGTTTGCGCAGCACTTCCAGCCCGGCAGCCATTTTTTCGGGGGTCAGTTGAAAGCGTTCAGCAGTAAATCGTTCGTCCATGGATACCTCACTCCGCGTATTTGCTGCGAGACTGTCCGATCACACCGCGGTGTCCAAAATGAGCGCCGAAAAAGAATTTCGAGTAGAAGAAATACACGCAGTGACGGATTTTGCTGAGTGGGATGTACGCGCCCATGAACGCCGTCACCAGGTAGAAGAAGGGCAGCGCGGCAGGCGCAAGCAGACTGACAAAAGCCCCGGTGATAAACAGGGAGCAGACGAAAACCGAGAAATAATCGTCCGGGATGCTCAGGGCACGTTCGTTGGCGCCGTGCAGGCGAATGGCAATTCCGGCGAAGCCAGCCAGTGCGCCGGCCCCGGTGACCAGCACCAGAACGACCTTCAGAGCCTGATGAAACTGGTCGATCCACGGGCTGGCAAAGAGCACGCCAAATGCCGTGAAGATACCGACATGGAACAGGATACCCCGGATGTACAGTAACCAGTGCAGGCGGGTGCTTTCCTTTTCCCAGGGCGCCATACCCAGCGTGAAGGCGTAAAGGATCCCGCGCCCGGCCCTGCCGCGCTCGCGCGAAAGGTCCTTTTTAAAGGGGCGGTTCATGATGTCACCGAGCCGCATGAGGATGCCGATCAACCCCAGAACCAGGCCGGCAGCGGCGATCCATCGAGTGGTAACAATCCAATCCATTAACCTTTCTCCTTGTTCAAGTATCCTGTGGAGTCTGACGCTTCTGTAACAAAGGCCAGACTCCACAGGGAAGGTTTATTTCACAGAAATGCTTTCGGCAGCCTCAAATGCCTGCTGCACAGCAAGCTGGACGTATTCGGCGCCCAGGTTTTCGACTTCTTGAGCCAGCGCAAGCGAGGCTTCCGCCGGGGCAAGGGTATCGCCGCGTACGCGGGCGGCCAGGGCCATTCCCAGAGCACGGTCAAACAACTCCGGATCACCCGTCGCGCGTGCCAGCGCTGCCAGCACCGGGGCTTTATCGGCCTCGCTGTCCAGTTCATCCAGCACCAGCATGGCTTTCTGCGGGTCGCTGTCGGCCAGCGCCAGGGCCAGGTCTTTCAGCGGGGATGTCTCGCTCAACTTCACGCCCTCCCCAGCCTGAACGACCTGCCAGGCAGCCTCATAACTGCCCAGAGCGATCAGCGCGCTCACTCGCTCGTAAGGCGATTCGATCTGCAGGGCCAGGTTTTCATCGCCTCTGCTGACGGCGATACGGCGCAGGGCGCGGTCGCGCAGCGCGGGGACCTGGATCTGCGCGGCGCGGTCTGCGTCGCCCCAGGAAGCGGCGATGGCTTCCTGCGCCCGGGCCCGCTCATAGGGATCTGTAATGCGCAGCGCTTCCTGCCAGGCGGCCTCGTACTGCCCGGTGTAGAGCAGGGCAGCTGTGCGCGCCCCGGGATAAGCAGCGCTGATCGAAGCGGCAGCATCGGGGTCTCCGGCAGCGGCAGCCAGATCAGCCAGGGCGTATGCCTGAGCAGCCCCTTCCACACCCTGCAGGACTTCCCGCGCCTGGTTGAAATAGCTCTTATCTTTCGCGGCCGCACCGATCTCGCGCAGCAGGCGGGCCTGCTGAACCGGGTCGCTAACATCTGCGGCGGCTTCCGCAGCTTCTTGGAACAAGCCCGGGTCGCCGGCGATCACAGCGATCTCACGCAGGCCCCAGGAGCGCAGCGCCGGGTCTTTCACCAGGGAAAGGACTTCCAGGCCTTTCTCCACGTCGATCTCGGCCCAGACGACGGCCAGCGCGCGCCGGTCCAGATCGCGGTACGGCTGCTCTTCCGCCTGGCTCTGGATCAGGGCTTTCTCGAGCAGCGCGACAGCCTGCTGTGGATCGACGTCCAGCCATTCATAGGCAGCCAGGCGCAGGCCCCAGGTGCGGGCAACCGCTGCTTTGAGCTCAGAAGAGAGCAGGTTCGCCTTCTCCAGGCTGACATCCGAACCAGTGCTGATCTCATAGGCCGCGGCCGCAGCGCCCCATACCGCAGCGCTGTTCTGATAGGTGTAATCGGCCATCGCCAGGCTGGATTCCAGCGCCCGTGCGGCAAAGTCGGGGTCATCCGAGGCGCGAAGGGCACCGATGCGGGCGCTTTCCCAGATGCGCGCCTGGGCGCGTCCCTCTGTGTCTGCGGCGCGCCCGCCTTCATCCAGCACGGCCTGCACAGCCTGCTCCTCTTCCGTAGAGACGTCCTCCACAGATGGTACCCGGAAGATCGGCATGGCGAAAAGGGCGAAGATGACCAGTAGACTCAGGATGGCCGGCGCGCTGACCAGACCGCGCAGCTCACGGGTGGAATACTTCACCATCTTATGGGTGTTGATGAAGCCCCAGGCCAGGGAAGCGACCACCACAAGGGTCACGGCGATGCCGCCGATCAGCACCCAGCGGCTCTGCTGGCTGTCGACCAGCCCGCTGTACTGGTTATAGACTTTGCCCAGGCTGTAGCGCACGACCTGAGCCTGCGATGCAAAGGCCTCCTGGCTGTCCACCGGCAGATCGAGCAGGCGGTTGTAACCCTGCAGCGTGGAGGCATAGCGGGTGTTTACCTTTGCGACTGCCTCTGAAGCTGGCAGCCCGGCGGCGATCCGGTCGATGCCCAGCAGCACCCGCTCGGTGTAATACACTTCTTCGTGGATGTTATTGATGGCCGGGCAGGGGTTCACGGCCTCGCGGTCGATGGTACCTGTCCAGCGAGCGGCGTCCGCCAGGCGTTCATCGCCGGGCGTGTGGCATTCAACACAGTAGTTCCCCGGGGGCAGGGCTGCCCCGGGCCCGGATGCGGCAGCCGAACCGGTTACGGGGCCGGCAGCCTGCACCGTCTGTCCCTGTGCCAGCGCCATTAGGCCAAGGCTGGCAAATAATCCGACCACCACGATAAATGAGAGGCTAAAGAGTGCTTTCGATAATTTCATCATCCGGCCTCTTATTTTCCTTTTCCGCCGTTGACAATCCAGCGGGTGAGGAAGTAGTAGATAACGCATGCCAGACCAAGGACGGTGACGACAACAACTCCGCCCGGCCCCGGGTTATTGAAGAAAGCGTAGACCAGGTTACCGATATCCATTCCAGGCTCCTTCTATCCCTGCGTGGTCGCCGGCTGGTGCGAGAGCTCACCGGTGGGCAGTTCTTCCGCCGTTTCCCAGAGGGGGATGATCGGGAAGAAGCGCGTGAACACCGTGTAGAGCAGGGCCATACCGGCGAAGAGTGCTACGGTGATCATGATCTCGACAATGGAGGGGAAATATTTCGCATGAGCCATCTCGTGGAACAGCCGGGGGCTGACCTGGGTCGGGACCAGGACGATGTAGCGCTCGATCCACATGCCGATGTTGATCAGCACGCTGGCGAACACCATCCAGCCGATGTTATTCTTGCCCTTGAAGATGAAGATGAGCAGCGGGAGGATGAACACCAGCACCACCATGCCCCAGAAGAGCAGCGCGTAATCGCCGGTGAACTTGTCCTGCACCACGTGCATCTCTTCAGTCATGTTCCCGTAGCCGGCGGTCAGGTATTCGGCGATGATCATGTAAATCCAGCCCAGGGTAAAGGTGATCAACAGCTTGCGCAGGGAGTTGAACAACTTGACCGGCAGGGCCTTCTCCAGGTTGTACACCTTGCGCAGGATGGAGAGCACGATCACCACCGCAGCGGTCCCTGACAGGATGGCGCCCAGCAGGAAGAATGGACCGATCAGCGCCGTGTGCCAGCCAGGCTGGACGGTCATGCCGAACACCCACGAGACCACGGTGTGAACGGTGACCACCAGCATGGTCATAAAGATCGCCATGCCGTCCAGCACGCGCTCCAGGCGGTGGAATTGCTCCGGAGTGCCCTGCCAGCCGAGGGCCAGGACCCTGTACATCTTCTGCTGCCACTGGGGCACGTCCGTCAGACGATCGCGGCACAGGGCGATGTCGGGGAGCAGGGACAGGTAGAAGAAGACCATGCTGGAGAGCAGGTACAGACCGACGGCCGTGAAGTCCCAGAGCAGGGGCGACTGGTAGCGACCGAAGAAGAGCACATTGAAAATGCGCTCCGGGCGGCCCATGTCGGCCAGGATGGCGGCCACACCGAACGGCAGGCTGAACAGCGTGATGGCTTCCGCGGCGCGGGTGAGGGGGGCGCGCCAGCTCTGCCCGGCCACACGCAGGATCGCGGAGATGAAGGTGCCGGAGTGTGCCAGGCCGATGAAGAACACAAAGTTGGTGAGGTATGTTGCCCAGTACACCGGCCGGTTCAGACCCGTCACTCCCAGGCCCTCAATGAACTGATAAACCCACAGGGCGATGCCCGTCAGGAGCAGGCCGGCGAGGATCGACCACAGGATGCGGTCACCGGTGGTCACCCGGTGGATGGGCGCGAGGATGATTTTCTCGTGTTTATTTTCCGGATGCATAATTTCTACCTTTCGACCGCCGTATTAACCCTGCTTGAGATAGTAAACCTTGGGCTGCGTGCCGAGCTCTTCCATCAAACGATACGCGCGCGGGCTGCTCGCCAGCTCCGATACCAGGCTGTTCGGATCGTCCAGATCTCCGAAATAGCGGGCGTGAGCGGGGCAGGTCTGCACACAGGCGGGGATGTAGTCCGTAGCCTGGAAAGCGCGCCCCTCGGCTTCGGCCTTCTCGCGCGCTTTGCGCAGCCGGTGCGCGCAGAAGGTGCACTTCTCCACCACACCGACCGGGCGGGGAGCCACTTCGGGATCGGGGTTGAGGTGATCTTTGAGCTCCTCAGGCCACTGGGGAGCGAACCAGTTGAAGTAGCGCACGGTATACGGGCAGGCCACCGTGCAGAAGCGGCAGCCGATGCAGCGATCGTAATCGATCAGCACGATCCCTTCTTCGTTCTTGTACGTAGCCTGTACCGGGCAGACCTTGATGCAGGCTGGTTCGTCGCAGTGCATGCAGGGGCGAGGGATGAGCGTCACATTGACATTGGGATACTCGCCCTCGATAAAGGGGAGCACTTCGTTCCACAGAATCGTCCTGCCGGCTGCAGCCTGATCGGGGCCGGCCACCGGTGTATTGTTCTCCATGCGGCAGGCTGCCGTGCAGCTCTGACAGGCAGAACATTTATCCAGATCGATTACCATTCCCCAACGGGGCATCACATACCTCCTACGCTTTGTAAATCCGGACCCGGGTTGGGTTCGTCACAGCTGCGCCTGTCAGAGGTTCCGTGGCGCTGGTGATCAACTGCTGCGGATTGGCGCCGATAACCTGATTGGCAGCTGATCCGCGTCCCCAGCTTATCAGGGTGCGGTGACCCTGGCCGGGCGGAAGATAGATGGCGTTGGGCCAGATACCAGGATACAGGCGCACCGTGGCCTGCACGCGGCCGGTCTCCGACTCTACCCACACCAGATCTCCGTTCTGCAGCCCCAGGCGTTTTCCGGCCTGCGGGTTGATCTCCACCCAGCTCGTCCAGGAGGCGCGGCTCTGCAGGCCGTAGCACTCCTGCAGGGTGGGGATGATGCCCTGCCAGTTTGGAGAAGAGGTGATGATCGCCTGCGTGACCAGCAGGAAGGGGTACTCGCCTGCCAGCTCATCGCCGGTCTGCCCCAGCGCAGCCGGGAGCTCGAAGTGCGGCAGGCAGGCCAGATCGGCGAGCTGCTGTTCGGCCGGGCCGGTGGGACGGTGGAGGATGTTGAAGAGCTCGCGCGAGAACAGGTCGAAGCGCCCGTCTTTCGGAGCGTGCAGCCGGTCACGGCCGACCACCTGCCCCCAGGCGGGGCTGGCTGGTTCAGCGTTGAAGTACACCATCTCCGACCAGCAGCCGTTCTCGACGAACTTATTCCAGTCCATATCGATCGCCGACAGGCGGTAGCGCACCAGCTCGGCATACGTATCGAAGGGCAGGGCGGCGGACAGCGGGCCGCCGACCAGCCGGGCGAGCTGCAGCAGCACGTCGCCGGGATCGCGCGTGTCGTACAGCGGCTCGACGACCGGCTGGCGCAGGGAGACGCCCGCATAACCCGTCCCGCTCAGGTAGTCATCGCCCCATACCTCCAGGAAAGTGCTGGCTGGCAGAATCAGGTCGGCGTGGGCAGCGGTCTCATCCAGCGTGGAGGCGAAGCTGACCACGAAGGGGACCTTCATCAGCGCCTGCACGAAGCGCCCGCTGTCGGGGATTTCATAAACGGGGTTGGCGTTGAGGATGAAGAGAGCGTTGATCGGGTAAGGTTTATCCTGGAGGATGCGGCTGGCAACGTTCTGATACACGGACGTGGCCAGGGGCAGTTCTCGGGTTCCTGCGCCATCCAGTCTGGGCTGGCTCAAACCGGCCTGAGCTGCAGCGTCGAAGTCCACCGCGGGCCAGTCGGCCACGGTCGGGAAGCGCTGCACCAGCACGCCCCCCTTAACGTCGATGGAGCCGACCAGGGCGTTGAGAGCGTGTACAGCCATGGCGGAGTACAGGCTGTTGCCGTAGCTCATCTCGCCGGGTTCCTCGGGCAGGACCGCCACCGCCGGGCGGTTCGTGGCGAACTCTCCGGCCAGGCGGGCAATGTCCTCCGTGGCGACCCCGGTGATGCGCGACACCCGCTCAAGCGTGTAGTGCTGCAGGACCATATTCTTGAAGCCCATGTGGGTTCGCCCGTCTTCGTCTTCGAAATCTTCGAAGCCGAAGCAGAATTTTTCGACGAACTCCTGGTCGTAAAGCTGGCTGTTGATGATGACGTTTGCCATCCCCAGGGCCAGCGCACCGTAGGTGCCCGGGCGGATGGGGATCCATTCATCGGCTTTGATACCGGTTAAGGAAAGACGGGGGTGAGCAACCACCAGTTTGCCGCGCTGCGGCCGGCCGCGGCGCATGAAGGCCAGCGTACCCAGGTTGCCCATCACGCTGCGGCTGGATTCGAGCAGATTGCCGCCGAAGGCGAACACGTAGCTGGCGTTGTTCAGATCGTAAACCGGCAGTCCGTTGATCCCCTGGGTGACCAGCATCGCCAGGCGCGCCGGTCCCTCTCCCAGGCTGTCGCGGGAGATGACATTCGGCGAGCCGTAATACGCCATAAAGCGGTTGACCGTGGAGCGCATCTGGCCGCGCAGCTCTCCATGCATCAGTGCGACGGTGTGCGGCTGGCCGATCTGGCGCAGCTCGCGCAGCTTTTTGGCGACGATCTCCAGGGCTTCGTCCCACGAGATTTCTTTCCAGTCACCTCCACCACGCGGCCCGGTCTGGATGCGGGGGCGTTGAATGCGCTCGGGGCTGTAGAGGACCTCCAGCGCTGTCTGCCCGCGCAGGCAGCAGGCGCCCTGGTTGAGGGGGTGCAGGGCATTGCCTTCCACTTTGACCGCTTTACCATTGACCACACGGACTTCCAGACCGCAGCCAGAGGGACAGAGCGCACAGGTGGTTTTGACCAGTTTTTCTTCCATACCGGCGCTGGCAGAGGCCGGGGAGACCGCCTGGGGCAGGGTATCCGCCTGCCGTGCGGCCAGGAACGCTGCCCCAGCTGCGGCTGCAGTTCCACCTACTTTGATGAAATCACGGCGAGAAATTTTACTCATGCACTTATCTCCGCTTGGGCGGGTCAGTTCCCGGGATACTCCTGCAGCCAGCGCTGCAGGGCTTCCAGCTCTACCGGCTCAACACTCAGCGGTGGCGCTTCTGGCAGAGGGTCCGGGGAGGCCTTGAACTGGCTTTCATCGACGTCCAGGTGCACCCCGAGAATATCCAGCGATTGAATCAGATCCGGCACGGTGCCCGGTTTGCTGCTGGCCACCCAGGCCTGCCCGCGCGGGCCGCGCGAGCCGCCGCCCGACGGGCTGATGTGGCAGGTAGCGCAGGGCTCACCGGTCTGGGCGGAATATTCCGGGAGGGCGCTGGCCGTCGTCACCGGATGCAGCACAGCCAGCAGGATGGCCAGCCCGGCGATCAGGGTCAGGAGCGTACAGATAGTTTTCTTCATCTCAGGCTTCCTCTCCAACGATCACGGTCTCACCTTCCACGCGCACCGGGAACTGCTCCAGGGGTACCGGCGGCGGACCGCCGGTGACCTCGCCAAACTGATCAAAGCGGCCGTCATGGCAGGGGCAGTAAAACGATTTGTCGGCTTCCTGCCACTGCACCAGGCAGCCCAGATGCGTACAGACCATCGAGAAGGCGCGAATGCTCTCCGGCGTGCGCACGACGATGGTCTGCGTGCCGCCGTAGGTGATGGTCTTTGTGCCGCCCACAGGCAGTTCGGAGAGCGGGAAGGTAACCGGGGCCGCTTCCTGAGATGTCGTCTGGGCAGGGAATAGTTTTGTCTGGAGCAGCGTGCCGGCCCATGCGGCGCCTACGGCACCGGCTGCAAACTGGATAAACTGGCGCCGGGAAAGGAAGTTGGAAGGGCCGGCGGGTGTTGTTACAGTTTCACTCATAACATCACTCCATCGAGGATGATTTCATTCGCTGGCTGAAATCCGCTCGACCTCAGGGATCTCTTCAATCGGATCAACTCCAACGTAACCGTGGCAGTTGTTGCAGGATGTTTCGGGTACGTGGCAGTACAGGCAGTCGGCTTTCTCAAAGTCACCGCGGTTGACCGCATCAAAATGATGGGTCTGCCACCAGTCCAGCGGGCTGTGATACTCGGGTGCTGTGAACTGCGGGTCCAACCGTACGGCCAGCGGTCCGGTGCCGTCTTTCTCCGGCTTCTGTACATAGGTGGGGTAGAAAGCGACGACCAGGATCAGGATGCCGGCCGCGATGATCAGAAGAGCAACTTTACGCATGGTGATCTCCTTCGACTCCGTTGGCCTACATCTTGAGCGCGTTGGTCAGGAGCTGCAGCACACCGCCAACCTGTACCGGAACATCCCAGTAACCCATCACTTCGGGAAGCTGCGCTTTGCAGATGGCACAGATGGTCGCCAGGTAGTTCGCTTTAACATGCTTCACGGCCATGGCGCGCGGCTTACCTCCAGCCATGCGGATGGGCATAATCTCATCCGTCAGCAGACCGCCGCCGCCCCCGCAGCAGAAGGTTTTCTCGCGGATGGTGTCGGCAGGCATCTCCACAAAGTGGTTGCAGGCGGCCCGGATGATCTCGCGCGGTTCTTCAAGGAGCTGGCCAGCGCGGGCCGTGTTGCAGGGGTCGTGATAGGTGACGATCAGATCGTCGTTAGCGCTCTTATCGATCTTGCCCTCGAAGGCGCCCTTTTTCATCATATCCACGACGAACTGGCTGATGTGATAGGGGTACGGCGGGTCGAACATATCCATTGGGCCGTGCAGGGTGGGCGGCAGGACGGCCGCGCGCCAGGCATGCCCGCACTCGCCCCAGATGATGGTCTTGACGCCCAGCATGCGGGCGGCGTCGACGATGCGCTTGTTGACCTGCTTGAGGTTTTTGTAGTTCAGGAACAGGCCGAAGTTACCGCCTTCGTTGCAGTAGGTGCTGGTGGTCCAGCGGATGCCCAGGAAGTGGAAGAGCTTCCCGTAGGCGATCATGGTGTCCACATTGGCAAAGTTATCGGCCGAGGGCGGCACCAGCAGGATATCGGCGCCTTCGTCATCCACCGGGAAGCGAATGGGCAGCCCCGTTTCCTCCTGCACATCTTCTTCGAGGAATTCGCAGTTGTCCTTCCAGGCAGCGCTGGGGATGCCCAGGTTGTTGCCGGTCTCATACACCTTCGCGACCACCTCGGTCACGTACTTGGTGGCCACACCAATGCTGCTCATGATCTCGCGGGCAGCCATGGTGATCTCGGCGGTGTCGATACCGTAAGGGCAGAAGACGGAGCAGCGGCGGCACTCTGAACACTGGTAGAAATAGGTGTACCATTTCTGCAGCATTTCCTCGTCGAAGTCTGCGGCATCGTTCAGCTGCGGAAAGGCGCGCCCACCGGGGGTGAAGTAGCGCCGGTACACCTTGCGCATCAGCTCGGCGCGTGCGACGGGGAAGTTCTGCGGATCGCCGGTGCCCAGGAAGAACTGGCATTTGTCGGTGCAGGCGCCGCAGCGCACGCAGATGTCCATGTAGACGCGCAGAGCTTTGTTTTTCTCCAGCAGCTCGCCGAATTTTTCGATCGCTTTCTCCTGCCAGTTGGCTACACGTTCCGGGGGCAGCCCGATGGCTGTAAAGTCCTTCTCTTTCCCCGGCCAGCAGTGCACGCCGGCGGTGGCATGCTCGCGCAGCTCAGGTGCGGTGACGATGCCGTCGCGGGCAGGATCTTTAATGATCGGGGTTTCGTCAAACTTGGCCATACTACCTCTCGTCCATCAGATAACCGGGACGCTCAGCTCTCCGGAGTATCCCAGGGGTTGACATAGCGTTTGCCTGCCTCCTGCACCTGGAAGGGCTGGTTGCGGGCCGGGCTGAAGAAGATCCCACCGGCGTGCAGCAGCTTGCTGAAGGGGAAGTAAATCATCAGCAAGAGCACCAGCATGAAATGGAGCAGGAAGAGCGGGTGGTTGGGCGGTGGGGTGGGGTGCAGCGTGAGCAGCCCGATCACAAAGGCCTTGACGTCTACCAGGTTGACGTGAGTCCAGTAGGAGACGATGATCCCGGTCGCGGCGATGCCGCCCAGCAGGGCCAGGGCAAAATAGTCGGGCAGGTTGGAGACGTACAGCGTGCGCGGCAGGGCCAGCCGGCGCCAGAACAGGTACAGGATGGTAATCCCGAAAATATAGCCGATGGTGAGGGCAACCGGCTGCAGCTTGAGGACCAGTGAAGGGACGGGGTAGGTGAAATAGCGCAGGTGGCGGAACAGGACCAGCGCCAGGGTGACATGGAACAGCCATGACCCCGCCCACAGGAATTTATCGGCCTTCCACAGGCTGGGGAAGATGAGCACGTCTTTGGCGACACGGACAGCCGCCCCCGCGTTCGATGTAGGCGCCGGCGTAACGGCTCCGGGCAAGGGCTGTGGGGTGCGCAGATACTCCCAGAGCCGGCTGAGCAGGCCAAAAACGAAGACAATGATCGCGAAGTAAGACAGCCCGATGATAACCAGTGAAACCAGAGTCCAGAGCAGGTCAGTTTCTTGCATAACGTTTCTCTTCAGCACACCACTTCTTCTGGCAGTTCCCTGCCGCCGATCGCGCTGAGAACTACCGTGGACGATGTATCCAAACTGGCAACATTAAGGAGCGGGTTCTCCCGGTTTTACACGGGCCTGATTTTCCCGTATAACGTACGAGGAGCCCCCGCTCCTTCTGGTCAAAAGGCAGTGAATGAGACGGGGCGCTAAGCCTGGATTTACCAGTGAGAAGCTGTTACAAAGGGAACTTCCTTTGCGTTTATCCTCGCTTCCTGCTCCATCCATTCCTTTGACCGGTCCCCTGCCGTTACACGCAGCCGGTAGGCTTGGGGAGGCCGGCGATTTTGCAGGCGCCTTTTGCCGGGCCGCTGGGGAACAGCTCGTAGATGTATTTGAGCTGAAAGCCGGTTTCCTTGCACAGCTTGCGGATCATGGGCGCAATGCCGTACTGCTGGTAGTATTCGCGCAGGTAGTTGATCACCTTCCAGTGATCTTCGGTCAATTCATGAACATCCTCGGTCTCAGCGATTGCACGTGCAATTTCTTCATTCCAGCAAGAGGGATCCTGGATGAAGCCATCTTCATCAACGTCAATCTCGATTCCCTTTAGGTTAACAATTGGCATCTGGTTACCTCCGTGTGATCTAGAAACAGGTTCGGTTGGATCTCGCCAGGTCAGGACGGCGCCGCCGTCAATGACAGTTATCAGCCGGCGCTTTCAACCAGTTTGATAAAGGTGGCTCCGCCGTACGATGTGAATTCAAGGATCCCCGCGTTGACCAGTTCGGTCAGCACTTTCTTGGCAGTGCGGTTGTCAAGGTCAAGGGCCTTGGCCACATCGCGGGAGGTCATCATCTTGTTCTTCGTCTGGAAGAGCTCAACCACTTTATCCTTCAATTCAGTGCTAATTTCTTCAGCCATTCTGGTACTCCTTTCGAACTGCAGCCTTTGGTCCGCTCTGGTGGGGGCGGACGGTGCCGCCCCCGGCGTTGAGACGGAATGGGAGGCTTACCACTTGAAGGCTGGGGTTGAGCGGTGAGTCTCCGATGCGAGGGTGAAGTCGTCGATGAGCTGGGCTTTGAACTCGATGTTGGTCAGCTCGAAGAAGCGTTCCCAACCGATGCGTTCGATCCACTCACCCATGCGCTCGTGCTTGCGGGCGTGGGTTGCCCAGGTTTCGACGATGTTCTTGACCGCGTCGGTCACTTCTGGCCAGCGCGGCGGGTTGTTGGGCAGGTAAGGGATAACCAGCCGGGAGAATTTCGGTGGAGTGCGGGCGCTGGAGATCTTGCCGCCGACCCAGATGGATACGCCGTCGCCGATGGGGTCTGCGAGGGGCATGCCGGGGCACATGGTGTAGCAGTTGCCGCAGTACATGCAGCGATCCTCATTGACGATCAGCGACTTGTTCTTGGGATCCGGGCGGATAGCGCCGGTGGGGCAGGCTGCGATCACGTTGGGGACTTCGCATTTGGTGCGGACGGTCTCGTGATCGATCTTCGGCGGCTTGCGGTGGATGCCCAGGATAGCAACGTCGGAGCAGTGCACAGCGCCGCACATGTTCAGACAGCAGGCCAGGGAGATGCGGCAGTAGGCGGGGAGCTTCATATCGACGAAATATTCGTAGAGCTCATCCATAACCGCCTTAACGATGCCGGATGCATCCGTCGCGGGGGTGTGGCAGTGGATCCAGCCCTGGGTGTGGACAGGATTGGTGATGGAGTGCCCGGTTCCGCCCACCGGATAGCCGTTGGCCTTCAGGTGCTCGATCAGCGGCTCAACCTTCGATTTGTCGGAGACCAGGAATTCCAGGTTGTGGCGGCTGGTGAAGCGTACGTAGCCGTCGCAGTACTGATCAGCGATAGCGCAGATATCGCGGATCCAGTCCGTGCTCACCAGGCGGCTGGAACCCACACGCACCGTGTAGATTTCATCGCCCGATTCGGCAACATGCCGCAGCAGTCCGGGTTTCACCCTTTCGTGATACTTCCACTTGCCGTAGTTTTTCGTGATGACGGGCGGGAGCATTTCCCTGTAATCGGGAGGCCCAAAATCTGTCCTTGACATTACTTTACCTCCTCCGGATCCCAGAAGTAGTAGGGGTTCGCGCGCGGGGCGAAGACCAGCTGCGGTGAGGGCGGCAGATCCAGCGCCTTCAGGAAGTTGCGCATACCGAGGCGGTTGATCAGTTCGCCCAGCCGTTCGCGCATCTTACCGTTCTCATCCCACCACTCCCAGATATTTTCAATCAGCTCTTTCAACTCGGTGTAAGGTGGCTCCATCTTCATGAAGGGCACGATGACGTGAGAGAGCAGCGCGCCGTGGACGATCGGGGCTTTGCCGCCGACCAGGATGGTGGCGCCGCGTTCCTTACCCGGTCTCAGAGCACGCGGCATCTGGTTGATGCAGTGCATGCAGCGGTTGCATTCTTTGTTGTTGATGGTCAGCGTGCGGGTTTCAGGGTTCCAGTGGATGGCCTCGGTGGGGCACAGATCGACAACCTCGCACTGAATATCGAACCCGGTTGCGGCGTAGTATTCAACGCCTTCGGGGTCGATCTGGATCTCATCGCGCCAGGTGCCGATAATGGCGATGTCTGAGCGGGGAACGGCTGCTACGCAGTCATTCGGGCAGCCGGAGATTTTGATCTTGGATTTGTAGGGGAACATCGGGCGATGCAGCTCGTCCTGATATTCCATGGTGATGTCGTACAGCAGATCGAGCGTGTCGATGCAGGCGTACTCACAGCGGGCGGGGCCAACGCAGCAGCTGGGGGTGCGCATATCGCTGCCGGAACCGCCCAGGTCGAAGTTGATCTCAGCCAGATCGTCGAAGCAGGGCTGAAGCGCGTCCGTGGGGGCGCCGAGCAGAATGATGTCACCGGTAGCCCCGTGCATGTTGGTCAGGCCAGAGCCGTGCTTGTCCCAAACATCGCAGAGCTCGCGCAGCTTCTTGGTGTTGTAGAACCAGCCGGAGGGCTGGTTTACGCGCAGGGTGTGGAATTCGGCTACCGCAGGAAATTCTTCCGGCAGGTCTGAATAGCGGCCGATCACACCACCACCGTAACCCCTCACACCGACGATGCCGCCGTGCTTCCAGTGGCCGATTTTATCTACATAGGACCGTTCGAGCTGGCGCAGGAGATCTTTTGCCGATTCTTTCTTCTCTCCGGCTCGTTTGATCTCCGTTACAAAGCTCGGCCATGGCCCCTTTTCCAGATCGTCCAACAAGGGGGTTTCCGAATCCGACATGTGAAGTACCTCCATACAAGGATTTGATCAGGTTATTCAGGTCTCAGCGCCTGGGGGGCCTGGGTACCGGCCCCCCAGGTGTTTGATCTGAAACCGTGATCCTGTGAAAGGATCAGCCTTACAGAGCGCCAGCCGGGATCGGCAGCAGGTATCCGAAGATGATCCAGGAGACTGCCAGGGCAAGCACCGTGTTGAAGAGGGTCACGATCAGGTAAACGATGACCGGAGACCAGCCCATCTTCTTGAACTCGCCAGCGGAGAGTTCAAGGCCCATGCAGACGAAGGCCAGGCAGAAGGCCCAGTCTTTCATAGCGGAGATGGCCGAAGCAGCATCCGAACCCTTTTCGATCACGCCGAAGGTGAAGAGCAGGGAAGCAAAGATGAAGCCCAGGACGAACTTGGGGAAGCGCTTCCAGATCACCGAAGCGCTGGGGCGTTCCTTCTTTCCTTCCACCACAGTGCTGAAGTAGAGGGCCAGACCGAAGGCTACGAAGCCGATAAGTGCGTTCTGAGTCTGCTTGACGATCGAGGCAATCTGCTGGGCCTGTTCGCCGTACATGGTGCCAGCGCCGACCACCGCAGCGGTGGTGTCGACGTTGCCGCCGAACCAGGCGCCTGCAACCGGCTCAGGCAGGCCGAGCGCACCAGCGATCAGGGGAGCGATCACCATCAGGGGCAGAGCGGTGACGATCACCAGGGCGGTGATGTAGGTGATCTCTTCCTTCTTGGCCAGCACGGAACCGGCAGCAGCAATGGCCGCGGACACACCGCAGATGGACACAGCGGTGGACATGACAGCGCGCAGGGTATCGGACAGGCCGAACTTACCACCCAGCCACCAGGAGAAGAAGTAAACCGCGGTGACCATGATGACGCCCTGAACGATGGCGCCGGCAGCAGCGGTGACGATGGTCTTGAAGCTGATGGTCGTACCGAGCAGGACCAGGCCGACTTTCAGGAAGAGCTCCGTGCGGAAGCCGGATTTAATCGATTCGTAGGTGCCAGTGGCTTTCAGGATGCCGTTAGCGACCAGGCCGATGAGCGCTGCCCAGAGCGGGTATTCCAGAGCTTTCCCGGGGATGCCCAGGGGCAGTTCGAGCCCGTAAACGGCCAGTTTAGCCCAGCGCGCCAGGAAAGCGAGGATAACGACGACGATAACACCGGCGATGAAACCGGCGGTCGAGCTTTTATTCTCTGCGGGTTGGCTAACACTAGATGTAGTCATTTCTGTTTCTCCTTACTTGCTTTTTGCCTTTCTTTAGAAAATCATCCACGCAGGAGAGATCAGCCCGATCATCGCTAGGGCTATGAGCGCGAAGGCTACAATGACAGAGAGCCAGTCCTCATTGATTTTCATTCTTGTTTCTCCTTACTGCAGAACTTTGAAAATATGAGTGAGACGTACAAAAGTGGATAGAGACGATCAGTGGTACAGAAATGTATAATCGCACCTCCTTGGCTGTCCCTGTGAAGGGTGGTGAGGAACCCCGGGACAGGCGGCGTAACGTAATGTAAAGGCCCTGCGAACAGGCCTGACTATTCAATTCGTCCTTTTACTGGCTCAACTTGCTCTCATTGTACATAGCTTCACAATCCAGGGAAATAGGATGAGTTCTTATTTTCTTCTAAGAAAAGGCTTAAGTTTTAGTAAGCCGGTTGGGTGAATGCCTGTATATGGGGGTGGGATGCCTCTGCTGGCCTGTATCTGGCGTGTGAGCGGTGCTTAAATAAAAAGAGACCGGAAGTCTCATTCCGGTCTCTTAATAACGGATTAAGTTCTGGGTTACTGTTTGGTCCGGGACGGGTCTGGCTGCCTGCGGATGCCGCGAACGTAATGCGCGCCCACCAGGATCACGCCCAGGGCGGCGGCGATAAAGCCCACGATCTGCAGCGCGACGCTCTGACCGGACAGGATCATCCAGTCGGCCACCATCAGCAGGGCCCAGCCCGCGGTCAGCGACCATTTTTCCTGCAGGGCATTCGAAGCCGCGAAGCTGAACAGCAGAAAGAGGGTGCCGACAACGATCTGGTTCTCCATCGAACCAAACAAATCGATATCCAGGGCCCAGGCGCCAATGAGCATCACGCCGATGAGCAGCGGCACGAGAGTCAGACTGAGCAGGAAGCGCCTCCAGCGCGGCCACTGCGACGGGTTTTGCTGGCGCCTGGCAGCAGCTTTTGATTGTGTTTTTTGTGAGCGTTTAGCGGTCATGCCTGATCATTCCTTGTTACCCTGGACATATTCGGTCAGTTTTCGTATAGCCGTGACCGGGTCGCCGGCGATGTGCACGCGCAGCACCTTCCGGCCGGCGTCGAGCAGCGCCTGACGGTCGCCCAGAGCCTGGGCCAGCTCGAGGACGCCGAAGGTCATGGGGCTTTCCGCCCGGCCGGCTTCTTCGGGGATGCCGATATCCCGGGCCGGGTCGATGGTAAGCTGCAGGAACAACCCCCGGCCGGCATCTCCTTTATGGAGCTGTCCGGTGGAGTGGAGGAAGCGGGGGCCAAACCCCACGGTGGCCGCCAGGTGATAGCGGTCGCGGATCTGGGCACGCAGCGCCTGCAGTGCTGCTTCGCTTTCTTCCGTGGCCGGGATAAAGGCCTGGATGGCCACGTAGGCGTCTGGTCCGCCCTGGCTCAGGAAGGCCGTCAGGGCCTCGTGAGTGGTCTGGGGGAGGCTGTCTGTACTCGATGGCAGATCCTCCGGGCGGGCGTATACACGCAGGCTGTCCTGGCTGATGAGTGGAGAATCCTCAGGCAGGCGGCCGGCCTGGCGGTAGGCGGCCATCATCTCGCGGGCGCGCACTTTTGCACTCTCCACATCCGGCTGGTCGAAGGGATTGATCCCCAGCCGCCAGCCGGCGACGGCGGTAGCCAGCTCCCAGAGCAGGAACTGGCCGCCCAGGTCGTAGCGGTCGTTCAGGTACAGGCGCACGACCGGGTAGCTGCTGTCCTCCAGGCGCTTCAAGCCGATCAGATCAGCAGCAGGGTCATCCTGGAGCTGGATGGAGACAAACAGGCGGTCTTGCCCGTACACGGCCGGCCTGCCGAGGGGCTCGCCTACCACAGGTAGGATGCCCCGGCCAGCTTTGCCAGTGCTCTCGGCGATCAACTGCTCCACCCAGTCTCCAAAGCTGGCGATGGAGGGAGAGAGCACGAAAGTCAGTTTGTCCCTCCCGTTCAGAGCGCCGGCTCCCATGATCACCCCAAGCTGCAGAGCGGGGTTCTCCTGAGGCGGGACCTGCGGGCTGCAGGCAGCGGCCATGCGGCGGGCGCTGGCGATCAGACGGTCGATGTCCACTCCTGCCAGGGCAGCCGGCACCAGGCCGAAGTAAGAAAGGGCCGAGTAGCGCCCGCCGATATCCGGGTCATTCAGGAAGATCTCCCGGAAGCCGTACTCCCGGGCCATTTTTTCGAGACCGCTGCCGGGGTCGGTGATGGCCACAAAATGCCGGCCCACCTCCGAAGGTGTTCCTTTCCCGTCCTCATGTTTCAACACGGCTGCGGTTACGTTGTAGTAGTATTTGAACAGGGAAAGCGTCTCTACCGTGCCGCCCGATTTGGTGGAAACGATGAACAGGGTGCGCGCCGGGTGGATGCGCTCGCTGATCGCTCCGATCGCGGTGGGGTCTGTAGTGTCAACGACCGTCAGCGGCAGACCGGCGCCGGTGAAGGTGCGTGCGAACAGCTCGGGCGCCAGGCTGGACCCGCCCATACCCAGCAGCAGGACCTGTTCGAACCCCTCCTGTTTAATTTGATCTGCGAAGCGGGTGATCAGGCTGGTGTCCACGCGATCGTAAATATCCAGCCATCCCAGGCGGTTGGTGATTTCACGCGGGCTGTCGCTCCAGACGGTGTGGTCACGCTCCCAGATGCGCCTCATAATGTTCTGGGAAGCGGCATCTTCCAGGGTGCGCGACACTTCGGGGGTCTCGCTGTAGGAGCCCAGGGTCTTCGCCAACGGGCGCCATCCGGGCTGCAGCCGGCGGCGCTTGTCGATAATGCTCTCGATCAGCGCTTCAAAGGATTTCGCAAATGCGGCCACGCCCTCTTCCTCGAGTTCCCAGGTGACCTGTTCCATCGAGATCCCCAGGCTTTTCAGCGACTGGAGCACAGAACGCTGGCCATCGTAATCCTCCGCCCGGATGGTGCGTACCACCTCGCCGTGGTCTTCAAAGGCTTCCAGCGTATCCGTGGGCAGGGTGTTTACGGTGTGGGGGGCAATCAGCTCTTGGACGTAGAGGATATCCGAGTACTGCGGGTTCTTGGTGCTGGTCGAGGCCCACAGCGGCCGCTGCGGGCGGGCGCCTTTAGCCCGCAGACCAGCGAACCGGGGGCCGTTGAAGACGGATTCGAACTGCTGGTAGGCAAGACGCGCATTCGCCACCGCCGCCTGCCCGCGCAGGCTGGCTGCCAGCTCCGCCTGCGGGCCCTCGCGGCGCATGATCTCCTCCAGCAGGCGGTCCACTTTGGTGTCCACCCGGGAGACGAAGAAGGACGCCACCGAGGCGATCGAATCCAGCGGCAGTCCCTCCCCGGCGCGTATTTCCAGGCCTTTCAGGTAGGCTTCGATCACTTCCGCATAGCGGTTGAGGGAGAAGATCAGGGTGACATTGACATTGATGCCCTCAGCAATGGCCTGCGTGATGGCCGGCAGCCCTTCCCTGGTGGCCGGAATTTTGATCATCAGGTTCGGCCGGTCCACCTGCTTCCACAGGCGGCGCGCTTCCGCCAGCGTCCCTGCGGTATCGCGGGCCAGCAGCGGGTTGACCTCCAGGCTGACATAACCGTCCTCGCCGGCGGTCTTTTCGTACACCGGGAAGAATAAATCGGCCGCGCTGCGAATATCTTCCACGACCAGAGCGTTATAGATTTCATCGATGGAGGCATCCGCGGCGATCAGGTCTTTCATCGCCTCGTCATAGTCTTCGCTCTGCCCGATGGCTTTTTCAAAAATCGAAGGGTTCGAAGTCAGTCCCCGCAGGCCCCGGTCGATCAGGCGCTGCAGGCCGCCGCTGGTGATGAAGGAGCGGCGGATGTAATCGAGCCAGACAGCCTGGCCCAGACTGGCAAGTTCTTCCATCTTACTCATCAATAATCATCTCCATCATTTTCAGAATACCCGCAGCGGTGTATTGGTTATGAAAATCTGGACCTGCTGCGGACGGTAATTTGCAATGCCAGCTCGCGCTCAGCCCGTCCTGCTCTGAGAGGCGGCCTGGATTTCGGCCAGCGCCTGTCGTACTTCAGCCGCGCTCCAGGCCTGTGCAAAACAGCCCTCCGGCGCATGGGATGGGTCGGCGTTAAAGACTTCGTCCAGTGTCCCCAGTCCGGCTTCCTCCAGGTGACCCAGCAGGGGCTGGAGCAGAGCACAGGCTGCCTGGGGATCGTTGTGAACCCGCAGGTAAGCGCTGATGAAGGGGCCGGTCAGCCAGGCCCAGACAGTGCCCTGGTGGTAGGCGCTGTCGCGCTGCTTCAAATCACCGCGATAGCGGCCCTGGTACCCGGGCTCGCCCGGCGCCAGGCTGCGCAGGCCGAAGGGGGTGAGCAGGTGACGGGCGCAGATGTCCACCACGCCGCGCTGGCAGTCCGCGTTCAGCGGGCTGTGCGGCAGTGAGACCGCGAAGATCTGGTTGGGGCGCAGCAGGGATCGCAGCCTGCAGGGCCGTCGATCACATCGTAACAGCAGCCCCTTTCTGCGTTCCAGAAGCGCGCAAACCCCTGGCGGGCTTTCTTTGCGGCCTGCTCAAACGGCTCGTCCGGCTGGTTCAACCAGCGGGAAAAAGCCGCCAGAATTTTTAAAGCGTTCTACCACAGCGCGTTGATCTCAACCGGTTTTCCGGTGCGCGGTGTGACGACCCAGCTCTCGTACCTGGCGTCCAACCAGGTGCGCTGCAGCTCCTCTTCTCCAGCGTAGAGCAGCCCATCGCCGGAATCCACATGAATGTTGCAACGCGTGCCGCGCTGGTAATTGTGGCAGATCTCCAGCAGCAGAGGGGACGGCTCTTCCAGCAGCGAGGGGTCGTGGACAGCGCTCAATTACCGGCGCAGCGCTTCAAAAAACAACAGCGAAGCATCTACCGTATTATATTCCGGAACCTGCCCTTCGTCGGCAAACCGGTTGGGAAGCATGTCTATGTCGATAAAGCTGGCGAAGGTGCTCAGGATGCGCCGGGCAGTCTCCGGGCGTCCAGCGACCGTTCCACTGGCGCAGCCCATGGCCCCATTGGTGACCAGCCACTCCCTGCGTCCGGAGGCCTCCAGATCGGTGCACCCTGCCCGGTCCAGATCGATCATCGCGCTGCTGCTCCCGGCGTTCGAACAGGCTAATGATACTCTACTTTATACGGCCGCCGGCGGAGGCTCAATCTATCTCCCGGTTCAGTTCATCCAGCAGCGCCAGCAGCTCTTCGTTGGGCGGGATGTCGCTCATATACTGGCCGTAGTGGACATACCGTGTCATACCCTGGCGGTCCACCAGGACCTGGGCGGGCATGCGGCCGAATTTGAACAGCTTGATCTCCTGGCCGTAAAGTTTGACCACATGGTGTCCGGGATCCGGAAGGCCGGGAAAGGGCAGGTCGTTCTTCTCCCAGTAGGCGGCGAAGGCCGACCGGTTTTCCGGGCCGACGACGAGGATTTCGGCCCCTTTTTCGAGGAACAGGTGGTAGTCCTGGCGCAACTGCGCCATATGCCTGCGGCAGAACGGTCAGCGGAAACCGCGGTTGAACACCAGAAATACGTGCTTCTGGCCTTTGTAGTCGGACAGGCGGATGGTGCGGCCGCGGAAATCCTGCAGCTCGAAGTCCGGTGCGGGCTGTTGGATGGCGACTTTTGGCATTGTTCCTCCTGTGGTGAGTGGATTCGAACACAACTCGAACTGGCGGTCTGGTTTCTTACCCCCTGACCGGAGGAAAGGATGCGGGCGTGTATGGAATACTCAGAGTTTTATCTACTATCCATATATAACATGAGAAAGTAACCATATACCAGCGGTTCAGATGTTTGATCCACTGAGGCATTGATATCCGCTGAGACGCTGAACTTCCGTCAGCGTTTCAACCGGTTCAGTGTTTCAGCGGTTCAAATTGCAGCTGGTACCCCCCTTTATTGTATAAATCATCTGCGCCCGTCCGCGTCCCCCGAGTCAGCGGCCGGGTTTTCCTGCCTGTGCTGCGGAAGGCGGGCGTGCTTTCAGCTTCAGTATACCTGCAGCTTCTGCCAGAACGCTGCCCAGATCCGCGCCGGCATAACCGGCCCACCAGCAGGCCAGCGGCAGAATGGCGATCGCATAGCGCTGCCAGGAGAGCGGGACCAGGATCAGTTGAAACCCTACCTGAAATATTGTGGCGAGCAGGAGCAGTACCAGCATTCGCCGGTCGGCTGGTCCGGCACGGCGCAGGTGCAGGCAGGCCAGGACCATACCCAGTAGAGTCAGGAACAACAGCAGGCCCCCGCCAGCCAGGCTGCGCAGGATTTGATGCCCGGGCTGCTGCAGGTAAGCCTTTTCGGCGGCTGCGGTGTGATCCCGGTAGTTGGCGACCTCGGCAAAGGCGGGCGGGGTGAAATACAGATTGGCCAGCAGGGCGGCGGCACGCTGCGCTTTTGTCTCCAGGTACTGTCCGTTGCCCAGACGCTGCGCGTCAGCGGTCTGCCGCTCCAGCAGCGCGGAGCGCTCGGCCAGGGAGGCGCGCAGGGCGGGCAGCGGGCTGCTCCACCAGACCGGGTTGAGGGCGGCAATGAGCAGGCAGAAAGCGGCGGTGTATATTACGGCGCCCCGTATGGCTCTGGCTTTATCCTGAAGAAGGCCACCTTCCAGCCAGGCGGCTGCCAGCAGGCCCACAGGAAACAGTGCCGCGGCAGACTGCTTGGCGTTGAAGGCCAGGGCTGCGGCCAGGCCGGTCAGCCAGGGGCGCCGGCCGGAACCGGGGAGCGTGCTCAGGAACAGGGTGACTCCGAAGAGCAGCGGCCCTTCAGCCATGGCGCGGCGGGCGTGAAGGAGAGTGAGGGCGCTCGTGCCGAGCAGGGCTGCGGCAATCAGGCCGGCCAGCGGGTAGGCGCTCTTTCTTCCCAGTAAATAGGTGAACAGCAGGCTGAAGGGGAGCAGCAGGGTGATGGTCATCCGGCCGGTCTGCAGCAGGTCGGGAGCCGGCAGTGCGCCGGCGAGGCGGTTCGCCTCCCAGTCCTTCCCCCAATCCCAATCGGCGGGCAGGGGCGCCAGACCTGCAGTCATCCGGCCCAGACCGAGCAGGTAACGGGTGAGCGGGGCGTCGATCAGGCGGTAGTGCTGGCGCAGCGGGTCCTGCGGCAGCGGCGACCAGGCCAGGGAGCCCGGAGCGGCCAGCGCCTCGAAATCGCTGCTCATAAACAGCTGCGTGCTTTCATCCGGGTGAAAGGGAACGCCGGCTGTACCGATCAGGGCAAACCCGCTCAACAGGACGAGCAGCAGCGCGAACAGCAGGTCGTAAATGGCCTGGTGTGGGGGAGAAGATCCCTTCTCGATACCCTTCGATCGTCCCGTGGTTGCTCGATCCATCGATGATCATTATAATTGACGGCTGACTCAAAACGGGTGGACATACCTTACGAAGCTGTCCGCTGAACAATCTGCTTTCATTGAGGAGGGCTGCATGAAGGTTGGGGATTTTGAGTTCAATGTTCAGATCAGGGGGGAAGGGAAGCCGTTCCTCTGGGCCCATGGTTTGAACGCAAGTATCGAAGCCGAGGATATTCTCGACTGGTTCGAATGGGAAAAATTCCCTCCCACTGTGAAGCTGGTGCGCTATGATGCCCGCGGGCACGGGAAGAGCCAGTTTTCACCCGATGTCGCAGACTATCACTGGCGCCGCCTGGGGGAGGATATGCTCAAGATCGGTGCAGCTGTTTCCGCAGAGCCTTTTATCGCCGGGGGCGATTCGATGGGCTGCGCCACGGCGATCTATGCTGCGCTGCTGGCGCCGGAACGCGTGCGCGGGCTGGTGCTGGCACTGCCGCCGGCGTTCTGGGAGCGCCGTGCTGCTCAGGGGAAGAGCCAGCGCCGGGCGGCGGCGATCGTGCGCCTGCTGGGCCGCTTCGGGGACGGGCTGCTCAAACGTATGCTGAGCAGCAGCGCCGGGAGCGCACTGCCGGGCTGGCTGGTCCAGGCGGAACCGGAAATGGCGCAGCGCATGGCCGCGATGACGCGCCTGTTAAACCCCAGGACGATGGCGATCACCATGCAGGGCGCTGCCGAGACCGACCTGCCGCCAAGGGAGGAACTGCGGGCGCTGGCCAACATTCCGGCCCTGATCCTGGCCTGGGTAGATGATCCCACCCATCCGGTCGAATCAGCTGAAGAACTGCACCGCCTGCTGCCGGCGTCTGAGCTCTTTATCATCCGCAGTTATGATGATTATAAAAAAATGCCGGGCTGCATACGCGATTTTGTCGTCTCATTGAACTGAGATATCCAATCCTCACCAGCCGGGGCTGGAGAGAATGACAGCCGGCATAAAACCGCCCGTTGACTATTTCAACGGGCGGTCGTATTCTTCAATCCAGCCAGTATTAAGGTCAATCCGGCTGGCAAGGGCAGGTGTTTTTTTATCCAGGCGACAACCGCTTTCTTCACCTGTGTTGGCACGACTGTTTGAGCCCGGAGATGCTTCCAGGAGCAGCTGCTTGCCTTCCTGATGCGATATCTCCTCCTGGCCCTGCCGTGTCCAGTGAGAGTGCAGGGAAGTATAGATACGCACAGGGGGCCGAATGAAAACCTGCCCTTGAAAGATGTTCAGGCAGTCGGCCAGTATCCTGGTCGATCGGGATATTTCTCGCGCTGCCGGTATTCTGGGCGTGGCGGCAGGTTCCATTTCGCAATCTGCTCGGAGGCGATATCGTAACCTACCTTCATCAGATCCCGGCAGTTGCGGAAATCCCAGATCGGTGCCGGTGTGGGGCAGGTTAACTGGATGGTGCGCACAGGAATACCCCGTTCCCGGGCAAGCGCCATCTCCAGGCGGATCTGGCGCCGGCCGATGGCAAATATCAGTTTTTCGACGTACGTACTGATCGAAAGGCCCTCCTGCGGTACCGGTGTGGAATTGCCCAGGGGCATGCTGATAATCTCCGTCGCCCCCAGGCTCATAGCCGGCTCAATGGGCAGGTTGCTGAGGGCGCCGCCGTCGACGATCAGATGCCCGTCTTTCACCAGCGGGGCAAACCAGGGGTGCAGTGCCATGGACGCCATCAGCCCTTCGAGGACGGAATCGCCGGGATTCTGGCCGTAAATCACCGGTTCTCCGGACGCCAGATCGGCGCTGACCAGTGCCAGACGGACGCCAGGTATGTGCTCGAATTTCAGATCCCCGGTGATCCCTTTGGAGACCAGGAAATCCATCACCCGCCGGCTGGCGTGGTGGTTGGGACGCCCGAACAGCGCGCGCAGGGTCAGGCGTGAGACGCGCGGGTCCATCAGGTTCATGTCGGCCACTTCCTGGTAAACGCTTTCCAGCTTTCGAATGCCCTCCAGGTTCAACCCAAAAACAGCAAGGCCTGTGGCGTTGACAGCCCCGATGGAAGTGCCAATTAATAAATCGGGTTTGATACCGGCCTCAAGCAGGGCTCGCATCGCGCCGACCTGCATGGCGCCGCGCGCTCCCCCGCCTCCTAATACGAATGCCAGACACTTCTTCATTGTTCACCTCACCGGTAATTTACATGGTTTTGCTGCATTTTAGGTTTTTCACAGTTTTTCAGGCTGCAACATTCGAGGATACCAGCCAGCGGACCGGCTGTCATGCATCGAAAGTGGTATTAAAGTGTCATCTCGTTTCAGAGTTAGCTGGTTCTGATAACCAGGCGATCGTATTCAACCGCTCTATCTGGCCGGTCAGCATGGTCAGGTATCCGTACTCGATCACGGGCTGAGATTCCGGTGACAGTGCGGCGATAGAGAACTGCGCCCGCAGAGTTTTCTCCTCTGCAGGCGCAGATTTTCAGACTCCAGGATGGTATACTGCCCGGTTCACCCCGGCCGGGCTTATTGAACGGCAGCCGCTTGCTGCTCGAAGATGACCGGCTGGCGGTGCTGGTCTCTGCGCGCCAGCTCCAGGTAGCGGCGGATGCGCGGGCGGTTGTAGCGCTGGGCGACGATGGGGAAGAAGTTGTTGGCCACCGCGTACAGCACCATTAACCAGCCGACCTCTACGCTGTTCCACAGGAAGAAGAGAAATCCCGGCAGGATCATCATCCAATGACAGAACTCGGCGCGGATGCTCTCCCGCAGCCAGAGCTCCAGGTACTCCGGATCGAGTGACTTCAGCTTCTGCAGAGAAAAGGTGTTCGGATAGAGCTTCGAACCCTGGGGAATAAAGCGCTTCCAGGAGCGGACACGAAAGAGGTCCTGGTAGATCTGTCCGCCCTTTTCCCAGTCAAAGGTCTGAAAAAACCAGTGGTCGGGATCAAATTTCTCGACCGGGATCTGGGAAGCCCAGAAGCCGATCCCCAGGTGGAAACAGATCCAGACAATAACGTCAATAATCAGCGTTTCAACGGCACTGAAAAAGAAAATCTGCATTGAGCCAGTCCCTACCGATCCAGGCTGCCGGCGACCCCGGCCGTCTCTTTCTTCTCCTGCCTGTGTTCTTCCTGAACTTTAACCTGCGAAGCTTCCTGCACGCTCCAGAGAATTTCATCGCGTGTGTACGGGAAAGGAGGCTGCCAGCCGGCCGGAGGCTGGATGTAATCCTTCTCTTTGTAGACCGGGTATGTGCGCAGTTCGGGTGAGCGATCTTCAATAAAGATGTTGCCATCCCGGACGCCCCCGGCGCTGGTGACTTCGATTTTTTCGACCGGAACGACGACAACCGGAGCCGAACTGTCGTTCACGCTCCGGGCAGTGTCGACGATCATATGGGTGACCATGCGGCTGCGTGGGGAGATGACCACACTCCTGACAATGCCGGCGAAATTGTTGTTGAGATACACCGTGGCTCCCGGGGCCGGCTGCAGGGCGCGGCGCGCCGGAAAGGGTTTTTCCCCGGTGATGTACGGCAGGGCGGTCACGCCGCGCACGGACGGTACGCTGGCAGCCACCTCTTCCACGGCGCACTGCAGATCACGATTCGGAACCGAACCACCCAGAGTGATCCAGCCGTGTCTGGCGCTCACCGGGATAATCAGCGGGCGGGTGCGTTCATCGCGATACAGCGCCCCGGATACTTCGACGACCAGATCACGGTCGATGACCAGGTTGTTCTGCACCGCCTTCACGCCGGGGACCTCGCGCACGATTTTTTCAATCAGCGCGTAGTTGTTTTCCGCGGAGATGTGACCGTAGATGAGCGCCTCACCGTCCTTCACCTCCACGATAAATTGATTGATATCCAGCCAGCGGACCATCCGCTCACGCCACAGGCGCTCGTTAATTTCATCCTTAATGGCTTCATCCGGACGGCTGACCACTTCTGGGTCTACATGGTTGGAATTCATGACTCCTCGCCTCCATAAGAGAATGAAATATCACCCCACAGCAGCGTTTGGGATCCATCGTTGGAGTGATTTCGCTGGAAGAACCGGTTGATTGCAGTTGAAAGCATATCAGCGAGGGTCACGGGTGTCATGAATCCAAAGTGCTAAAAAAGTGTCATCTGATCTTTTCCACAGGGTGACATTCGCAGCATACTGATCCCTTCAGCAGGGCTGGTTCTGGGGGCGAAGAAGTGCCTGCAGGCAGGAAAAAAGGTTTCTCACCCTGCGCACCCGGAGGATGAGGCATCGTAATGGAATCATTCGAAAAATTGAGCACACGCGAACGGGACGTCGTAGACCTTCTGCTCGAAGGCAATAGCAATAAGCAAATTGCTCGCGCACTGCACATCTCTGAGCGCACGGTTGAGTTCCACCTGACGAACATCTACGCCAGGCTGGGCGTCAGCTCCAGGACGGAATTAATTCTCAAACTGCGGGAATCCACAGTTGCAGAACAGGAGCAGTTCCCTCAGAATAGCGTCAGGCAAAATCTACGCAGTTTGATCGATGCGCTGAGGCAGACCGTCTCCCGCATCGGCAAGGAGTTGAAAATGGAAAATTCTCTGGAAGCCCGGCCAGACGGTTCAGGAACTGCGATGACCTTTTTTGACGCAGTTCGTGCCTGCCTTACGCAGTACGCAGAATTTAACGGTCGAGCGTCACGGTCTGAGTTCTGGTGGTTTGTGCTGTTTGTGGTTCTGGTCACGGCGATGCTGTCGTACCTGCACGAAGCTGCTGGCAGCATGTTCCTGATCGCGGTGCTGCTGCCCCTGCTGGCTGCGGGCTCACGCCGCCTGCACGACACGGGCCGGAGCGGGTGGTGGCAGTTGTTTTTACTGGTTCCGGTGGGGGGAATTGTGGTGCTGGGATTTCTTTGGGCACAGCCGCCAGTTGAACCGCTGACAGATGAACTGCTCGCGATGTAAATAGGGACGCGGAGGGACGCTGAGCGCCTGGATGGACGCGGATTTTATGTCCGAAAAAACTTCGAGGTCTCTGGTTAAAATCCGGGACTTCGGCTCTTGTCCGCGTCCCCCTGATCAATCTGTTTTCAACGCAGCAGCCCCAGCTGCCGGGCGCGCTGTACGGCCTGGGTGCGGTTATTGACGCCGATTTTCGTAAAGATATTGTATGCGTGGCGCTTTACGGTGTTGAGCGCCAGGTTCAACTGCAGCGAGATCTCTTTATTCGTCTTGCCTTCGGCTATCAGCTTCAGCACCTCGAGCTCGCGTGCCGAGAGCGATATCAGCAGCCCGTCTTCGGTGCGCACTTCCACCCCCGCGGCGGTATCGAGCTCTGCCGGTGTGTCCTCCGCCTCCACGGACGGACACGCGGCCAGCAGACTGTCGATAAACGCCAGGGTGGGCAGGAAGTCCCTGGTTTTCTCTCTGGCGCTGCGGCAGAGCCTGAGCAGCCTGCTGATTGGAACGCACAGGTCCACAAAAACGCGCCGCAGGTTCTCAGGCTCGGCGAGCAGCAGGGCATGCAGCAGAGTCTTCACAGCCCGGTCCGTGTGCCCGAGCGCATGGTCGGCGATGGCCTGCAGGGTCAGGATTTCGATCTTCGACGTCAGGCGCTGGAAGCGCTCGGCTTGCGGCAGGATCGTCTCCAGCATTTCGAGCGCCTGCTCCAGCCTGCCGGTATCCCCTGTGGCCAGGCCGGCCTGGATATAGAAGCGCGCCTGGGTGAGCAGAAGAAACTCAAAAACGTGATACGGGAAGTTGGAATATGAAATAAACCCCGGGGTATCGGAGACGCCGCTGCGCTGCCACCACTGCACTGCATCCGCCAGGTCGCCGCGCTGCAGCGCCAGGCGGGCGGCAAAGGCGGCCACCAGCAGGTCATCCCACTGGCTGGATTCGGTGCTCAATGCCATCCTGGCGGCCTGCTCCACCAGCGCCTGAGCAGCCTCGATTTCTCCCTGGCACTGCAGCACGCGCGCCAGAGTCTGGATGCCTTCGATGCTGCTCAGCAGCCACAGGGGGCGCGCCAGTTCCAGCCCTTTTTCCAGGTGTTCACGTGCCTCCGGGAGATGATCGCGCTCGAACAGGACCTTACCGATGCCGATTTCTACGATTCCGGTCACCGGATGCGGACTGCCATCCGATTTGCGCGCCATGAGCCGGGCTTTCTCGAGGGTCACCAGCGCGCGGCTCAAATGGCCCTGCAGGAAGAACATTTCCGCCAGTTCACGGCTGGCCAGCACCAGGACCAGCAGGTGATTCGCTGCCAGTGCGGTGCGGATGGTCTCCTGCAGCGCCTCAACAGCGCGCGCGGTGTCTCCCAACAGCACGAGCTGCATGCTCTTTTCCAGCGAAACCGCGCTGCGGATGAACGGGTTGTCCTCGCGAATGAGCGCCAGACTCTGGCGGGAATATTCCTCCGCCTGGCGGATATCCCCACTGATCATTGCCAGCATGGAGCGGCAGATCGCAAGCTGTCCCTGCAGGTTTTCCAGTACAGCCGGATCGGGCACATCCTGAGCCGCATTCAACTGCGCATCGATGCGGTCAAGCCAGTAGCGGGCGCTGTCGATCTGATAGGTGGCGATCAGTCCCCAGGAATAGGTCAGCGCGAGTGCAGGGTGCCGGTCGAGGGCTTCGGCAGGCAGTTTTTCAACCAGGCGGTTGAGGGATTCAAACTCGCCGGTTTTCAAAAAATCGATCCTCCGGCGCTCGATTAAACCGGCCGCCCAGATCGTGTCGCCGCTCGCCAGCGCATGTTTAAAGGCCTCGTCCAGGTCATTCTGCGCTTCGAACCAGACGGCGGCGCGCTTGTGCAGCAGGGGAATTTCTTCCGGGCAGGTGGTTTCCAGCATGTGCCGCAGAAAATCGGCGAACAGCTGGTGGTAGCGGAACCACTCGTGCTTCGGGTCGACAGGCAGCAGGAACAGGTTGCTGCGTTCCAGGCGCTGCAGCATGCGAGCGCCGTAACCCGGCGGCGCATCCGGATCGACGACCGCCTCGCAGACTGGGGCGGAGAGGATATCCAGAATGGAGCTGCGCAGCAGAAACAGGCGCACTTCTTCGGGCTGCTCGGAAAGCACTTCTTCGTTCAGGAAATCGACCAGGTAGTGCGCGTCACCCTGAATGTGCGCCAGCAGGGCGTCCGGGTCGCTGCGGCCTCGCTGGGAGATGGCTGCCAGCTGCAGGGCCGTCACCCAGCCGCCGGTGCGCTCCTCCAGCGCCTGGACGGTCTCCTCTGAAAGCTCCTGCCCCATCATCTGCCGGCCCAGGCGGTCGATCTCCCCTCTGGAAAAGCGCAGATCCTCGATACCCAGCTCCATGACCCATCCTTTTGAGCGGAACAGGGGGAGATCAAGAGCTGGTTCGCCGCGGCCGGCGATGACCAGGTGCAGGTGGCGCGGCATGTGCTGGATGAGGAAGTTGAGGCTGTGCAGGACGGCAGGATCGTCGATCAGGTGGAACTCATCCAGGATGAGAGCGACGTCCTCCGGCAGGGCTGCGATTTCGTTGATCAGGATGGTCAGCGCGGCCTCCAGGCCGCTGCTGCGGGTGGAACGAATAAAGTCGAAGGCTTCTTCCCCGATGCCCGGAGCCACATCCCGCAGTGCGCGCACGAAGTAGCGGAAAAACCGCACCAGATGGTTGTCCTCACGGCTCAGCGTCAGCCAGGCCGTGGGCAGCGAACTCTGCTGGGCCCATTCGGCCAGCAGGTGAGTCTTCCCGTAGCCGGCCGGCGCAGTCACCAGGGTGAGCGGTTTGCGGATCCCCTGATCGATGAGCGCCACCAGGCGCGGGCGGCTGACGTACTCCTGGGAGAGCAGGGGGACCGAGATCTTGGTGCTGAGAAGGGGCAGTTCCAGCTCTTCGTCAAATCCGGGCTGCATTCTGTTTCTTGCTCCCTGAGGGGTTGACTACGGATCGTAGGGCGGTACGCTGCTGACGTGCAGCTCGCGCGCAGGGGCCGGCCTGCGGGCCAGCACGCGCAGCCCTTCACGTACCACGCCGCGCAGAATCTGCAGCGGGCCGAGCTCTCTCACATACAGTCCGGTGCGTCCGTCGGTGGCCGCAGATGCCAGCCAGGCTACCCGCCGGGCAGGCACTTCCGGTGGGTTTGCCCACATACGCATCACGGTTTGCAGCGGCGCCACACGCGCTTCGTACCCTGCCACGGCTTCGACCTCCTGCATCATATCCGTATCCATCAGGCCCGGGTTGTAGCAGAACACCCCCACGCCGCTTTGCTCGTATTCCTTCGCCAGCGCCAGGGTGAAGCTGCGCATCCAGGCTTTGCTGGAAGCATAGGCGTTCTGCAGCGGGACCGGCTCCCGGTCGCCCCGGCCGAGAATATTGATCAGCTTACCCTGCCGGCGCGGTAGGAAATGGCGCATGGCAGCGACCGAGCCGTAGTACACGCCCAGGATATTAGTCTTCACCGTGCGCACAAAGACTTCCGGGTCCTGTGCCACCGTGGGACCGTACGGCGCGGAAACACCGGCGTTGTTGATCCAGACATCGAAACCGCCAAACTGGTCGATGGCAAACTGGGCCAGGTGCTCGACCTGCTCGCGTTCGCCAACATCGCAGGACGTCCCCTGGACCCTGGCGCCGCGAGCCTGCAGCGCCGCGACGGCCTGCTGGACGGACGCCTGACTGCGCGAAGCGATTACCACGCAGGCTCCCTGCTGTACAAAGGCTTCGGCAATCGCCAGGCCCAGGCCCCGCGATCCACCTGTAATGACTGCAACTTTTCCCTTTAATGGTTCCATTTTTCCTCTCTAAACCTGCTTGCTTACACCGGTATTAGAATTCTCCGCCCATAGAGCCGGAGTAACCGGTAAGTTCGACATAGCCACTGCCGCTGACGGCCTGAGACTCAACCTGACCGTCAATCTGAACGGCGCCCTCCCAGTAAGAATAAGAGACATTCAACTCCTGGTCCGGCAGATAGGGCCGGATGTGCAGCTCGAGCTGCTGCGAGGGCACCGTCACCGTCCAGCGCGAGGGGTATTCGGCCCCTGAATGCGGGCTCTTCCAGGTATCGTGCACCCGGATGGTGAAATCCTGCGCGCTGAGGATCCGGGGCTCTCCCTCACGGGGGACCCAGACCCCGCTGGAAAACGGGTCGACGCTGCCGTCGGTGCGGCGGATCTGGAACACCATCAGCTCGCGCCCGTAGGCGAGCTGCAGCGCGAACCAGTCCCAGCCCACCTGGTCCTGAGAAAGCGCGCTGGTGCTGTACTCGTGATCCATCCAGCTCAGCCCCTGGACGGTATGACTGCGGCCGTTTACAGTCACCTGGCCGGAGGATGCCAGACGGGTGAGACTGTAATAAAAGGAGGCCTGGCCATCTCCGGCGCCTTTGCGGCTGTAACCCTGTTCGCCCTGCAGTACGGGCGCTTTTTCTTCACGCAGGGTCAGGTCAAGGGACATCCCTTCATTTTCTGCCGCAAGGCTGTAAACCCCCGGTTCGAGCTCTTCAACCGACCAGTTTTCGAGCCAGACACGGAAAGGGCCGGCCTGCGCCCCGGCCAGGCCGGCGGCGCCGCGCGCCAGCCGTTCCGAGGCCTGGAACGTGCCTGTGCTTACATCGCTGATGGTGAAATGAGCCATAAATGCCTGGTCCGCTGCCCAGTTTGAAGCGCGTTCGGCCGGTCGATGGGTCAGCGCCCGGCGGAAGAAGGTGAGCTGGTAGCCAAAGTGCTGTCCATCCTGGGTTTCCAGATTGCCCGTATAGTACCACCATTCGGTCTGGAAGGATGGGTGGGGGCCGTGGTCGCGTGGAAACCGGATGTCTGCCGGGGGTTCTGCGAGGGTAAACCCGCGCGTGTCGATACTGGCAGCCGACACGACGCCAGCCTGGAGCGGCGTCTGGGGCGGTGCAGCCAGCCGGGCGACCAGGAAAAGCAGGCCGGCGAGCAGCAAACCTGCAATCAACAGGGTTATTTTTCGCATAGTTATATTCTAAACCAAATGGAGAGCATCAGTCAAAGCGGATGCTGTCGGAGGCCGTCCGGCGGCTCATCCGCCAGGCGGGGTAGATGCCGGCCAGCAGAGCGGCGGTCGTGGCAATCAGCAGGGCCGTCAGAAACGGCTGCGGGACGACCTGCATCTGCAGCGTCCAGCCGAAGGAACGCTTGTTGATGATATAGATCAATATGACGGCCAGCGCGTATCCGGTGGGCATGGCCAGCAGGCCGGCCGCGCCGCCCAGCAGGCCGGTTTCGAGCATAATCAGACTCCAGACCTGGCGGATGGTGAGACCGATCGCCCGCAGGATGCCCAGCTCTCGCTGGCGCTCGAGCTCCAGAGAGAGCAGTGCGCTGAGCACGCCGATAAAAGCCACCACCGTCGCCAGGAGCTGCAGGGCGCCGGTGATGGCAAAGGTGCGGTCGAAAACCACCAGCACAGCCTGGCGCAGACTGCGGTTGGCGCGGATCACCAGGGTCTGGCCGCCGCTGAAGTGCTCCTGGAGCTGGCGCACCATGCTGTCGGCGTCCTGACCCGGCTCCAGCCGCAGCGAGACCGATGTCACGGTCGTGTCGTCCCAGAGCTGCCGGTACAGATCGAGCGACATCAGTACTGTGCCCTGCGTGGAGGCATAATCATAGTAAACCGCTGCGATGGGAAAGTCCCGCTCCCCCTGCGGGGTGAACAGGTGGATCGAATCGCCGGGCTGCAGTCCCAGGCGGCTGGAGAGTGGTTCGGACACCAGCACGGCACCGGTCTGCATGCGTTCCCAGAGATTCTCGAGCGGTACGGTGCTGGACTTGAAGAGGCGTTCCGCGTGGACACGGGAGTTATTGATGGCGGCAACCTGGAGCGGCCCGTATCCGGACTCGACGGTGGTGGCGCGCTGCAGGAGCACGCTTTCCACGCCGGGCCATGCTTCGAGGTCCGCGATCACCGCCGGGTCCACCGGGGTGGTGGGCGTTGTGGCGGCGATGCCCGGAGCCGAAATATAGACATCGCCCTGCAGTGTCTGGTCGAGCCAGGCGATCACCGTCTGGCGGAAGCTGCCGACCATCAGGCTGACGCCGATGGTGACGGAGACGGCCACCATCAGGGCGGCCACGGCGATCGAGGTGCGGCTGAGCGAGTTGATCGCCTCTCTGGGCGCCAGACGGCCCAGCACACCGCCCAGGCGTCCCAGCACAGGCACCACCAGGCGCATAAACACGCGGGTGAGCAGCGGGGCGACCATGGCGAAGCCGATGACCACGGAAAAGGTGCCGGCAAAACTGACCACCAGCGACTGCGTGGGGATGAGCAGGATGGCCGTCCCGACTATGGCGAGGGCCAGTCCGCCGGCTGCGGCCAGGGTGACCCCGCGGCGGGCCTTGCTCTCCAGGTTGGCGCGCGAAAGGGCCTGGCGTGGGGGTGCCGAAGCCGCTTCCCAGGCGGGCGCTGCCGCGCTCAGCAGTGTGGCCGCCAGTCCGATCAGCGCCCCTTTTACCAGGCTCGAAGCCGGCACCTGCACGCCGGTTACGGTGACCACAAAGAACAGGTCGTTGATGGTGCGGGTGACCATTTTCACGGCGCCCTGCCCCATAATGACGCCCAGCAGCAGGCCGAGGAGCGATCCCAGCAGCCCGGCGCCCAGTGCTTCGATTAAAACCAGCAGAAAGATCTGCCGGCGGGTTGCTCCCAGGCAGCGCAGCGTGCCGAAGAGCGGGCGGCGCTGCACGACCGAGAAGGTCATGGTGTTATAGATCAGGAACATGCCCACCACGAGGGCTAACAGGCTCAGCGCGGTAAGGTTCACGTTGAAGGCGCGTGTCATCTCGGCAACCGTACCGGTGCGCGCCTCGACTGTGGAGAGGTGAACACCGGCCGGAAGGAAATCCTGCAGCGCACGCTCGACAGCGGCGCCTGCGTCTCCTCCCGGCAGGATCAGATCGATGCGGTCGATCCGGCCGCTGCGCCCCAGGATTTCCTGTGCGGTGGCGACGTCGGCCAGGATCAGGCCCTCCAGGGCGCGGCTGCTGAGGGAGTCGGCCGGTACGAGCAGCCCGGCGATCCAGGCCGGCTGCGGCTTTCCGGCGGCCATCAGGGTGATCTCCTGCCCCTGCTCAAGGCCGTAGCGCTCCGCCAGATCGGTCGAAATGAACACCGCTCCGGGCTCGGTGAGGAAGGCGATCAGGTCTCCAGTGGTGGGCGCCGGGCGAGCAGTGCTGACCCCCCCGTCGATATCCCCCAGGTAGCTGCGGAACGGCGGTTCTGCAAAGGGATCCACACCGAAGAGCTGCAGGGGGATATCGCCCAGCTGCGGCGAGGTGACATATTCGCTGACGACCGGCGCCGCAGCGTCCACCAGTCCGGCCAGGCGCAGACGGGTGTACAGTGTCTCGTCGATCCCCCGGGCGCCGGCCGTGATCTGGTGGGTGGCGCGCCCGGATACCGCCTCAGTACTCAGGTCAAATGCCCGGCTGGCAGAGGCGTTCGCCAGGTCGATGGCCACCATCACCGCCACCCCCAGCGTAATGCCCAGGACCATTAACAGGGTTTGCCAGGGGCGGCGCAGCAAATAGCGCCACCCCTGACGGATCAGCGTCTTCATCTATTCCTTCTTCTCAGGACCACCACCGCTCGCGGCTCAGATCTTCCTGCGGTAGACGCGGTGGTTCTTGTACGGCTTTCCCCCTAAGTTGATCAGGTCGGCCCGCATTTCCTTGGCGGTCTCCGCCACCTGGGTCAGATCAGCGTGCTCAAAATGGGAATCGTGCACGGTCTTTTCCATTTCGGAGTACAGCAGCGCGTTGCCGCCGCGCCCCTGAAATTCGGGCAGGATCCCCGCACCGTTAAGGGCGATCCAGCGCGTGCGGCGCATCTCCAGCAGCAGGTCGATAATGCCGAAGGGCAGCAGCCGCCCGCGCGAGCGCTGGATGGCGGCAGAGACGTCGGGGAAACCAAAGAGGAATCCCACCGCTTCGTCTTCGTGGGCGATGATCTTGATCAGGCGCGGAACAGCAATGGTGACGATGTTGTCGACCACGAAAGAGATCTCGCGTTCCGAGAGAGGATAATATTCCCAGTTGTTGACGAAGGCCTTGTTGTATGCTTTTCCGATGCGCGGCGCCCATTTGAGCAGTTCGCGTTTGGAGGAAAAGCGCTGGACGCGCAAAGTGCCGCGTTTCTGCACCCGTTCGGCGATGCTGTGGATGCGCTCGGGCAGGTGAAAATCGGCCGCACGGATATAGCAGGAGATGAAATCAACTTCCTTCTCAAAACCCAGGTTTTCCACCAGGCGAGGGTAATACGGGAAGTTGTAGTTCATCATGGTCATCATCTGGCGGTGCTCAAAACCCTCCACCAGCAGCCCGTACCCATCCAGCGGCCCCAGCCCTTTCGGACCGACGATGGTATCCAGCCCGCGCTCATGAGCCCATTCGAAGGCCCGGTTGAACAGAGCGTTTGCCACTTCCTGGTCGTAAATCGATTCAAAAAAGTAGAACTGGGCCTGTCTGGTGTCGTGGTAACGGTTGAACACCTTGTTTTCCAGAGCAGCAATGCGGCCTACATCTTCCCCATCCATCACCGCGATGAAGAAGTCGCCATCGGAGTGTTCAAAAAACGGATGCTTTTCTTTATTGAGCTGTGTTTTGGCATCAATGCGGATGGGAGGGACCCACTGCGGGTGCCGTCCGTAGATTTTGAACGGCACATCAAGAAAACGGTTCACCTGGCTTTTGTTGCGCGTGTCGACCTTCTCTATGGTTAACATGATGACTCCAGAAGAAAACGTGAATGATAGCCTGGTTTTTGGATTGAAAGAACGTCGCTAAGTATAACCTTGAACGGACCTGCAAACGGACCCGTTTACTCACATTAGAAACACCCGGGGACGGGGCTGAGTTACGCGCACGGCTCAGGCCGGCACCAGCTTGCCCTGGCGCAGCAGCAGCACCCGGTCGGCGTAGCCAGCCGCCTCGCGGCTGTGGGTCACCATGATCAGGTTGCGCCCAGCCTGACGGGTGAGGCGGTCGAGCATCTCCAGGATCTGCCGGCCGGTATCCGCATCCAGGTTTCCGGTGGGTTCGTCGGCCAGCACCAGCAGGGGATTGTTGACCAGCGCGCGGGCAATGGCCACGCGCTGCTGTTCCCCGCCGGAAAGCCGGTCGGGGAAGGTGTTCATGCGCTCCTCCAGGCCCACCTCCTGCAGAAGCGCCGCGGCCGGCGTCCTGCCGGCGCCGTTGCTCCTGCCGCTCAACTCGAGCGGCAGGGTAACGTTTTCCCACACGGTAAGGGTGGGGATGAGGTTGAAAAACTGAAAAATAAATCCAATATGGTCACGCCGGAACAGCGTGCGGCGGTTGTCATCCAGCGCGGTCAGGTTCTCGCCGTTGAGCCAGACTGAGCCTTCATCGGCAAGATCGATCCCGCTGATCAGGTTGAGCAGCGTGCTTTTGCCGCTGCCGCTGCGCCCCAGGATAGCGACAAACTCCCCTTTCGAAAAACTGGCGCTGGCCTGCTGGAGGACGACGCGCTTGCGGTCCCCTTCCTGATACGTTTTACTGAGGTTTTCGATGCGGATGAACGGATCTTGATGAGACTGCATGATATCGAGGCTGCTCGACGCTGCTCCTTTCCAGTGATTAAAAACGGGGCCGGACGTGGGCCTGGAATCGGTCTGCAGCCTGCTCCAGGGCCTGGATTTCATCCGGCGTGAGGGACCATCCCAGCGCACCGGCATTCTCCTCCGCCTGGCGGGCGTTTTTGGCGCCGGGGATCGGAAAGGTGCCCTTGCAGATTGTCCAGTTCAGCGCCACCTGGGGAGGCGTCTTTCCGCCGTGACCCTGGCCAATTTCGCGCAGCAGGCCGGTGAGTTCCTGCAGCTTCTCCAGCCCCTGGCGGCTGTAGCGTTTGCCGCGGATTCCCGGGGGCGGATTCTGGGCAGTGTATTTCCCGGTCAGCAGGCCCATGCCCAGGGGGCTGTATGCAATCAGGGTGATGCCCATATCCTGACAGAGGCGCAGCAGTCCGTTCTTCTCCACTTTTCGCTGCAGCAGGCTGTATTCGACCTGATTGGAAGCCAGGGGAATGCCATAACGCCCCAGCACATCGGCTGCTCGGCGCATCTGCTCTTCGTTGTAATTAGACACCCCCACCGCGCGGGTCAGGCCGGCTTTTACGGCCTCAGCGAGCGCCTGCGCCCAGACCTCGACACGCCGGGGAGGCAGGGGCTGGTGAATCTGGTAGAGGTCCACCTGCTCCATCTGCAGGCGCTTCAGGCTGTTCTGCAGTGCGGTCAGCAGGGAGTTCTGGCGGATGCGCCAGGGATACGGCATGAATTTGGTGGCTGTGATCACCTGTGCGCCGGTTTCCTGAACGAAGCGGCCCAGGATGCGCTCGGAAAGTCCGTTTCCGTAAAGTTCGGCGGTGTCGAAGAAGTTCAGTCCGGCTTTGATCAGGCAGTCGAAAGCCTGGCGCACGTCCGCTTCCTGGTAGCTGCGCCCATACCCCCAGTAGGTGCGGTCGCCCCAGGCCCAGACGCCGGTTCCCATCGGGGGAACCTGCAGACCGGTTTTACCGAGCGGAATCCTGTCCCCTGCGTTCATATGAAATTTCCTCCGTTCAGCCGGAAAGCTGGGGGATTAACTCATCGATCAGACTGCGGATAATCTGTGCGCTGGCGCGCAGATCACGGGTCTCCTGTTCGTTCAACGTCGGCTCGAGTGTCGCGATAACGCCCTGGCCGCCGACCAGGCGCGGCAGCGCCACGGTGACGTCCTTCACCCCGACGACGTCCTCCTCCGGTGTACAGACGGTGAGGATGGCACGCTGGTCGCGCAGGATGACTTCCACAATGCGGGCAATGGCGCTGCCGACGCCGTAATAGTTGGCGCCTTTGCCCTCGATGATGTGGTAGGCCGCCCGGCGGACCTGCTCGTCGATGACCTGGCGGTCCTCTTCGCAGATCTGCGAATTGCGCAGGCGGCAGAAATCTTCCAGCGGGATACCGCCCACGGCGACCAGCGACCAGGTCAACACCTCCGAGTCGCCGTGTTCACCGAGCACATAGGCGTGGATATGCGCCGAGTCGACCCCCAGGCTGCGCCCCAGCAGTGCGCGGAAGCGGGCGGTATCCAGCGTGGTGCCGGTGCCGATCACCCGGCTGGAAGGAACCCCCTGCTGGGCGGCGTAATAGGCGGTGATATGGGTCATCACATCCACCGGATTGGTCGCCACGACCAGTACCGCCTCGGGGGCATATTTGAGCACCTGCGGGATCACCTGCTGGAACACCTGGGCATTGCGGCCCAGCAGCTCGATGCGCGTCTCGCCGGGTTTCTGGTTCACACCGGCTGTGATCACCACCACTCGCGACCCTTCCAGGTCGGAATAGTCTCCGGCGCGCACCTCGTGCGCGCTGGCAAAAGGCACGGCGTGCAGGATATCATCGGCTTCTGCCTGTGCCCGCTTTTGATTGAGGTCCACAAGAACAACCTCGCGACCGACGCCGCGCATCACCATGGCATAGGCGGCTGTAGAGCCGACCAGCCCACTACCAACCACTCCAACTTTCATTTTTCCCTCTCCTGAGCTGATAAAACTGGTTTTTTTTACCTTTAATTCACCCCCAGCCGCTGTCGTACTTCCTAAGTGTACTACAGACGGCTGCGATCGGGTGCGCCTGCCCGGAGGCTGCACGGGCTCAGGCGGTCGGGCCTTCTGTGCCGCCCTCCTTCAGGTAAGGCCGCCGCAGGTGGACCGGTTCCGCCTTGCGGGAGCCGGAGCGCAGGTTAAGCATCTCCACAAAGACGGAGAAACCCATGGCAAAGTAGATGTAGCCCTTGGGAATGTGGAACTCGAGGGCTTCCACCACCAGCGAAAAGCCGATCAGCAGCAGAAAGCTCAGGGCGAGCATCTTCACAGTCGGGTGGCGGTTGACGAAATCGCTGATGGCCCCGGAGGCGAACATCATGATGCCGACGGCGACCACCACCGCGGCGATCATTACCCAGAGCTGGTTCGCCATGCCGACCGCGGTAATCACCGAGTCGAGCGAGAAGATGATATCCAGCATGGCGATCTGGAAGATGACAGATGCGAAGGAGGGGGCCGCTTTTACGATGCGGTGTGCTTCTTCCCCTTCCAGGCGTTCGTGGATTTCGTGCGTGCTCTTGGCCAGCAGGAAGAGACCGCCGGCGATGAGGATCAGATCCCGCCCGGAGATGTCCTGTCCGAACACATGGAAGAGCGGCGCGGTCAGGCGGATGATCCAGGCGATCGAGAAGAGGAGCAGGATGCGGGTGATCATCGCTGCAGCCAGGCCGACGGTGCGGGCGCGCGGGGCCTGCTGGTCCGGCAGCTTACTCGCCAGGATCGAGATAAAAACCACGTTGTCAATCCCCAGAACGATCTCCAGGGCCGTAAGGGTAAGCAGGGCGATCAGGACCTGTGGATCCAGTATGGCGTCCAATATTGTCTCTCCTGTAAATTTAAGTCCCCGTGATGAGCCGGCAGTTCTCCCCCAGCTGTGCGTACCGCCAGACGGAAGGCCTTGAATACCGGTTCGGAGCGGCGTTATTTCGGGTTTTGATCAGGTAAAGATTATACAAATTGACGGGCGGAGATGTCAAACAATTGTATACGAAAAAGGGTGCTGCTCGTTGGAACGAACGCAGCACCCTTAATTGAGGTGATGTGGTTCAGTTTGATGCAGTCTCAGCTCCCGGATGTTGCGCCGCGGCCGGAGCCGGAAACCTTTCCTCCGGCGTGTACAGGGCGATCTCGTCCTTGAGCTCCACCCGGCGGTAGCGGGACCGCACCCACAGGAAGGTGAGCAGGCTGCCCAGGGCCATGGCCAGCAGGCCGGTCCGCCCGGTCTCCGGGCCGAACGCGCCGCCTGTCCACAGCTCCGGACCGCCCTGTTCGATGCCGATCAAGGTCACCCCTGATGTTGTACCGCTGACCGGAAACCCGAACACATTGCCCTGGAAGAAGTTCCAGGAGATGTGCAGTCCGATGGGGATGGCGAGCTGACCGGTGAGCACGTATCCCAGGCCCAGGAACAGTCCGGCCAGGATGAGGTTGACCGTACTCGTCCAGCTGGCGTTGGGGTTGAAGAAATGCAGGAAGCCAAAGATCGAGGAGGTGATCAGATAGGCCAGCAGCAGAGCCGCACGCGGGTTGAGAAAGCGGAAGTTGAGTCCCTCGGCCAGGTTGTGAAGCTGGTAGCCGCGTGAGAGCAGCTCTTCTACGATGCCGACCACGATGAACGTGAAGAGAGCGGCGATGATGCGCAGGCCAAAGGGGCCCGATGATGACAGGAACGAACCACTCACCGTCACCCAGCCCATGGCGAGCTCGAAGAGGAAGATGAGCAGCATGAGCACCGCCCCCAGGCCGAGGCCAAAAGCGAAATCAGCCCACCAGGCTGCGTTGAACTGCAGCCCGAAGGCGCTGATCCGGCGGCGGTCCAGGAAACGGGCCGCCAGCCAGATGGCCAGCAGCATGCTGGTCAGATAGGCCGCCCGGCTGAAGACATCCACAAGCGGGTCAGACATCACGGCATTGAGAAGCTGCGCCTGGTCCAGTGAAGCGCCGGTTGCCATATAGGCAATGCTGGCTGCGCCGTATACCAGGCCCTGGAGCAGGCTGGTCAGTATGAGAAAGAGCAGGAAATGAGCGACAATGCGCCAGAAGGAGCGGACACGCCGTTCTTCCGGATTCCACAGGGGGTTAACCATGCTTTGAGATCCTTTTATCGTTTTGAGATCGGGGGATGCTGTTTTTTGCCCACCGGGGGTTATTATACTAACGATTGCAGAAATCGACCGGTATGTGACCCGGATTCCCGGGCCACCTGTTCGGGGGTGCCCTGGGCTACGATGTAGCCCCCGGCGTCGCCGCCCTCCGGCCCCAGGTCGACCACCCAATCGGCCACTTTGATCACATCCAGGTTGTGCTCGACCACGATCACCGTGCTGCCGGCATCCACCAGCCGCTGGAATATCGCCAGCAGGTGCTGGATGTCACCGCTGTGCAGGCCGGTGGAAGGCTCGTCCAGCAGATAGAGCGTGCTGCGCGCTGTCCGGCGGCCCAGCTCCTTTGCCAGCTTGACGCGCTGGGCCTCGCCGCCCGAAAGGGTGGTCGCCGGCTGACCCAACTGCAGGTAGCCCAGTCCGACTTCGACCATGACGCTCAGGCGGGAAGCAGCTGCCGGCACGTCTTTGAAGACCTCGAGGGCTTCTTCAATGGTCATATCGAGGATTTCAGCGATGGTGTAACCGCCGTATTTCACCTCCAGCACTTCACTGCGGTAGCGCTGGCCGCGGCAGACCGGGCAGCGCACCTGCACATCGGGCAGAAAGTGCATCGAGATGGTCAGCGTCCCGCTGCCTTCACAGCGCTCACAGCGCCCCCCGGGAACGTTGAAGGAAAAGTGGCTGGCTTTCAAACCCAGGCGCCTGGCCTCCGGTGCAGCGGCGAAAGCTGTGCGGATGGCGGAGAACGCGTCGGTATAGGTGGCGGCGTTGGAGCGCGGCGAGCGTCCGATGGGCGACTGGTCGATGGTGATCACCTTGTCCAGATGCTCCCAGCCGTGGATGCCATCGTGCTCGCCGGGGAAGGGGCCGGCCTGGTAGTAGTGCTGGCGGGCAGCGCGATCGAGGATATCGAAGATCAGCGAGGATTTTCCCGAGCCGGAGACGCCCGTCACACAGATGAAGGTGCCCAGCGGCAGCCGCAGGGAGATGTTCTTCAGGTTGTGCTGGCGGGCCCCGATAATCTCGAGGTATTTTCCGTTCCCGGGCCGGCGGTTTTTGGGGACAGGGATCGAAAGCCGCCCGGCGAGGAAGCCGCCGGTGATCGAATCGGGGGAGGCGCTCACTTCGTCCGGCGTCCCTGCGGCGACCACGGTCCCGCCGTGCTTGCCGGCACCCGGCCCAAAGTCTATGACGTAATCGGCGCTGCGGATCACATCGGGGTCGTGCTCGATGACGAAGACGGAGTTGCCCAGGTCGCGCAGTTCGTGCAGCACCTGGATGAGCATCTCGTTATCGCGCGCGTGCAGTCCCAGGGTGGGTTCGTCCAGTACGTAGATCATGTCGCTCAATCCGGATCCGAGCAGGGATGCCAGGCGCAGGCGCTGGCCTTCCCCGGCGGAGAGCGAGGGCGAGTCGCGATCCAGGGTCAGGTAGCCCACGCCCACATGGTTGAAGCGCCTCAGCCGGTCGCGCAGCTCTTCCACGATGGGTTCGGCGATCAGCCACTCGTCTTTGTTCAACCGGCCTTCAAGGGTCTCAAGCCAGTCCTGCAGCTCGACCAGGTTGAGGCGTGAGATTTCGACGATGTTCCGGCCGCAGACGGTCACCTGGCGGCTTTCGGGTTTGAGACGGGTCCCTTCACAGTCGGGGCAGGTGCGCTGGATCAACAGCTGTTCGATCTTTTCACGGTAGCTGGCGTTGTCGGCGTGCTCCTCGTGCCGGCGCAGCAGGCTGGTGACCACGCCGTGAAACAGCCCTTTTCTGACGGTCTCGGGCGGTTTGACATCCGGATAATGGCGGCGGAACTGCGGGCTGTTGACGCCGTAGAGCAGCAGGTCGCGCTGGACTGGTCCGTACTCCCGCACCGGAATAGACAGGTCCAGCGGGAAGCTATAGTGCTCTGCTGCCGCCAGCAGGGTGGTTTTGTAGTAGTTAATGAAGAATTCATCCCAGCTCAGCACGGCCCCCTCCAGGACGCTGCGGTTCATGTCGATGATGCGATCCAGATTGGCCTGGTAGATGGTCCCCAGCCCGGTGCAGGTGGGGCAGGCGCCTTCGGGTTTGTTGAAGGAGAAGTAGCCCATGTTCATCTCGGGCACCAGATGCCCGCAGTGTGGGCAGGGGATCAGTACCACTTCTTCGCCGTTCTCGTTCAGCTCCGTCTCCCCGGTCTCATCCGGTACGGCGCTTTCATCCTGAAAGGTGGGAGAAATATCCTGTCCGCAGGAAGGGCAGGGCCGGTGCCCCAGGCGGGCATAGAGGATGCGCAGATAAGAGAAGATCTCGGTGGCGGTGCCCACCGTGGAGCGCGGGCTGTGGTTGGAAAGTCCCTGTTCGACGGCGATAGGCGCGGAGAGGCCGCGGATCGAGTCTACAGGCGGTTTGTTCAGGGCGTAGGTCACCATGCCCAGCGCTTCAAAGTACTGGCGCAGCCCTTCTTTGTGCAGCAGGTCGAAAACCAGGGTAGATTTTCCCGAACCGGAGAGCCCGGTGAACACCACCAGTTTTTTCTTGGGGATTTCGAGACTGATATTTTTTAGATTGTGCAGACGGGCCCCTCTGACCACAACCCGGCCGGCGACCTGTTCCTTCACCTGCATTCCGCACCTCCTTTTGCTGGTTTGAATCGAATCACTCAACTTTTTTCTCACATTATGATTTTACAACCCTGGTGTGCAAGTGGAGGGTTGCGACCGGAGTGCGGGGCGATGACATACGTTCAAGGGCAGGTTTTTTAATTTCATCATGGAAGTCAGGCATCCAGAGCGGCAGTCGATCTTCGACTGCCTGGCAACCAGGCACCCTGAGCGGAACAGGCGAGCGTCAGCGAGCCTGTGCAGTCGAAGGACGCCTGGGTGGGGGTTAATTAGCTCGCAGGCACAGCGGCATGCTTCGCACGCTCAGGGGGCCTCAGGCCCGCAGGGCACGCGGAGCGGCATGGACAGGACATGCTGTGCATGCTTTGCATGACACGAATGCCCGGTCGAAGCGGCCTGCGGGCGGCCAATGACCGAATTGCTGCCCGGTAGTCTGGGCGACATGCTGCGCATGTTCATTTGAAGACTACCTGGTTTCCGGATCGACGAAGTCTGGCTGATAATACAAAATCGGAAGTCACAAAAGGCGGAAATAACGAGGATTTGATAATTTATCTGCACAGGTGAGACGTGCTGGGGTGTTGAATTCTCCCCGTGAAAGACTGTCAGGCATTACGGCAGGTCTATCTCACATCCAGATCTGCGGGGCGGAAGATCAGCGCTGCGCCGGCCTCGCTCTCCAGGCGCAGTTCATCACCGCGGATGGTCACCCGGGTCACCTCAGGCAGGATGTTCAGGAAGCGGTATTCCTGCTCCATCAGGCCTTCGGGCTGCGGGCAGGCTTTGCGGGTGGAAACGGCAGGCGAAAAGCTGAACGATGAGCCATCGAAGGAGAAAGACGCCTGGTAGCGGTTGCAGCCGGCGGATCCGCTCACCCGTTCATTATTAAAGGAAATCGTCACCGCTGCTCCCTGCAGGACCGGGGAACGTTCGCCGTCCTCAAGGACTGCTTCCAGCTCCCAGATAAATGGCTCACCAGCCAGTTGCCGGTCTTCCGGGAGGGCGTCAAACACCAGCAGCCCCCCACCCGCGGTGAGCATTTCCAGGCGACCTTCTTCCAGGCGCAGGCCGGTGGTTTCACTCAGTGCGGTGGTAAATTCACCTTCCTGCTGCAGGAAGGCTTCCGGATGAAAGCAAAATGTATCGAGCATTTCCAGGCCGGTCAGGCTGAAATCGTCTCCATCGACCTGGTAGGTCCCACGGAAGCGCCGGCAGCCGGAATAGCCCTGCAGCTGGCCGGGGTCTTCAAAAGCGAGGCTGATGGTTGAGCCTTCCAGCAGCGCTTTAGGAAGGGTTGCACTGCGGCTCATGGCCGTCAGCCGCCAGCGGGTGCCAGCAAGTCGGGATGGGTCGATCGCGAACGTCTGCATACGTCTGAACCTCATCAGGATCTGTCCGCTCGAGTCGTGCAGAACGAGCTCGTCCGGCGTAAATGTCAGACCCTGCGCGGCGTACAGCGCCTGAATGAAAGCCGCTTCCTGTTCCATCACCCCCTGCGGCGCATCACATGCCTGTGCAGAGAACGCCACATCCTCCACAGCAAGACTTCCAACCGGCGACAGTGAAAACGCACCGCCGTAGTAATTGCAGCCCGCAAAGCCGCCCAGCTCCCCCGGTTCGAACTCCAGGGTGATGCGCGTGCCCGGGAGAGGCAGGCGTCCATACAGGCCGGTCAGTTCCCACTCGGATCCTGTCAAAGCCTCGTCGCTCGTGGAGGGCTGCGAAGGCGCTGCGGGCAGATCCGCACGCGAACAGGCCGCCGGCAGGATCAGCGCAGTCAGGATCAGGAGTGTGCGGAAAAAATGCTTTTGACCGGCCATATCTACAGGACGGTTGGGGAGGTAGAAAGGTTCCTTCAGCGTGGATTCCCGGCGTACACCAGGTCACAGGCGCGGTTTTTCGGTCTGAGATGTATAATCAAATTATCCACGGGTTGGAAAAAGAGGGAGGACAATTAATAATGAACAGCAAGCTGGCCAGGGTGTTTCTGTCTGTGGCGCTGCTGGTGGGGGGACTCGCCTGCCGCGCGGTCATGCAAGGGGTGGAAAGCATGACCAACGTCCAGCGCGGCTCAGGCCCGGTCGTGTCTGAGGAGCGAGATGTGAGCGGGTTCAACCGCCTGGCTCACTCGTCGCTGGGGAATGTGGAGATTGAATTGGGCGAAGTCGATGCCCTGACCGTTGAAGCCGAGGAGAATCTGCTGCCATTTATCGTCACCGAGGTACAGGGCGACACGCTGGTGATCGGTACCCAGCCAGGCGTGAACATCATCCCTCAGGAACCGATCCGCTACCATCTCACCGTTGTGTCGCTGGAGGGCATTTCCGTCTCCGGCCTGGGAGATGTGAATGTACCGGCAGTACAGGCGGATTCATTCGAGGTGGAGATCAGCGGAGCTGGCAGCGTGGATATCGCCAGCCTGGTGGCGGACGACCTGCGGGTGGAGATCAGCGGGCTGGGAGACCTGTCGATTGAGGGCGGGCAGGTTTCCGAACAGCGGGTAGAGATCAGCGGCAGCGGCAGCTACCGCGCTCGAGAGCTGGACAGCGAGCGCGCCCGGGTGAGCATCCCCGGTCTGGGCCAGGCCACGCTGAGGGTCAGCGAGCACCTGGATGCGGAGGTCAGCGGCAGCGGCTCGGTGTTCTACCTCGGTGATCCGGAGGTGGACAGCGATATCAGCGGCCTGGGAAAGGTGGAACGCCTGGATGATTGAAAGCGGCACAGGCCGCATTTCGGATGCGCTGCTGGACTGGCTGCAGGCGGTGCTCGGCGGGGAGACGCAGATCACCAGGGTGGTGCCCCAGGATGGGGGGACTTCATCGGCCCTGTACCTGGTGGATGCCCGCCGGGGCGGGCGTGACCTGCACCTGCTGCTGCGCCGGTATACGAACAGCGAGTGGCTGGCGGAAGAACCGGACCTGCCTCATCACGAAGCCGCGGCCCTGGAGAGAGCCCGCCGGGCCAGTGTGCCCACGCCGGAACTGGTGGCTCTGGATGCGGACGGCGCAGCAGCCGGGACACCTTCATTATTGATGACACGTCTTCCTGGCGCCGTGGTTCTGCAGCCGCGCGATTTCGACGGCTGGCTGCGCCAGCAGGCGCAGGCGCTGCTGTCTATCCACACTCTGGATGCACATGACCTCCCCTGGCGCTATTTCCCTTACAACCACCCGGCTGAAATGCACCCGCCGGTATGGTCACAGGCGCAGGAGCTGTGGGAGCAGGCCATCGATATCGCGCGCGGTCCGGCACCAGATCACCGCCTTTGTTTTATCCACCGCGACTTCCACCCGGTGAACGTGCTCTTCCAGGACAGCCATTTGAGCGGTGTGGTGGACTGGCCCAATGCCTGCAGCGGACCGCCGGGTGCAGACGCGGCCTGGATGCGGATCAACCTGGCATTGGGCTGGGGCCCCCAGGCTGCTGAGCACTTCCTGCAGATCTACCAGGAACAAGCGGGGGGTGGTGGCGGGTATCATCCTTACCTGGATCTGCTGGCGATCCTGGAATGGCTGCCCGGCCCGCCTGAGGTGTACCCGCCGTGGGTAACGTTCGGGCTGCGTGGGCTAACCGGTGCGCGCATGATTGCCAGCATTGAATCGCATCTGCAGTCGGTGTTGAAAAAATTGGGGTAAAATAATGCGCCGATTTCGCGCCGCCCTGGTCCGGCGCTGCCGGGCCGGGAGAATGCTGCGCGATTTTTTTATTGGAAGAAGGATTGATGGAACCACATACCGTTGCACTGGAAGCTGTAAACCTGGCGCAGGCGATCGCCTCCCGGCGCACCTTTGCCATTATTTCTCACCCCGACGCGGGTAAGACCACGCTGACGGAAAAACTGCTGCTGTACGGTAATGCCATCGAGCTGGCTGGCAGTGTCCGGGCGCGCCGCAACCAGCGCCGGGCCACCTCCGACTGGATGAAGATGGAGCAGGAGCGCGGCATCTCGATCACCTCCACGGTGCTGCAGTTCCCGTATCAGGGCTGTGTGATCAACCTGCTGGACACCCCCGGTCACGAGGACTTTTCCGAAGACACTTACCGCACCCTGGCCGCGGTGGACAGCGCGGTGATGGTGCTCGACGCCGCCAGAGGGATCGAACCGCAGACGCGCAAGCTCTTCGAAGTCTGCCGCCGGCGGGGGATCCCCATTTTCACCTTCATTAATAAGATGGACCGCCCGGCGCGCGATCCCCTGGAACTGCTGGATGAGATCCAGGAGTTGCTGGGGATGGAGCCTGCGCCGGTAAACTGGCCGCTGGGCGACGGACCGAACTTTGTCGGGGTGTACGACCTGGAGCGCCAGGGGGTGGTGCTCTACGACCGCACGGAGCGCAACGAACGCGCCGCACCGGAGACCTTTCTCACTTTAGATGAGCTGCGCAGCCGCGAGCTGCTGAGCGACGGGCAGCTGGTGAAGCTGCAAGGAGACATCGAACTGCTGGAAGGCCTGGGCATCACCTTTGACCCTCAGCGCCTGCTGGCCCAGGAGCAGACGCCGGTGTTTTTCGGCAGCGCGCTGACGAATTTTGGTGTGCGCCTGTTCCTGGATGCGTTTGTGCTCTGGGCGCCCGGGCCGTGCGCTTACGCCAGCGAAAACGGGCTGGTCGACCCGGTCGAAAACGGCTTTTCGGGCTTTATTTTCAAGATCCAGGCCAACATGAACCCCAAACACCGCGACAGCGTGGCCTTTTTGCGCATCTGCTCAGGAAAGTTCGAGCGCGGCATGACGGCCGTGCACGTGCAGAGCGGCAAAACCGTGCGCCTGCAGCGGCCGTATAAGCTCTTTGCCAACGAGCGCGAGGTGATCGAAGACGCCTATGCCGGGGATATTCTGGGCCTGCCCAACAGCGGCGAGTTCGCCATCGGCGATACCATTGCCCTGGACGCAGGGTTAAGGTATGTGCCCATCCCGCGCTTCCCGCCGGAGCATTTTGCCCTGCTGCACAACCGGGATATTGGCAAGCAGAAGCAGTTCCTCAAAGGACTGCGCCAGTTGGAGACCGAGGGTGCGGTGCAGGTGCTGCACGATGTCAATGCCTTCCGGCGCGAGCCGGTGCTGGCGGTGGTCGGTCAGCTGCAGTTTGACGTTGTGCAGGCGCGCCTGGAAAACGAGTACAGCGTGCCCACGGCGGTGGAGCCGCTGTCGTACACCCTGGCGCGCATCGTGACCGGCCCGGAAGAGGTGATCCAGAAGCTGCCGGCGCGCAGTGACATCCTGGTGACGCGCGACACCCGCCAGCGCTGGGTGATGCTGTTCACCTCACCGTTTTATGTGAATTATTTCAAAGAGAAGTTCCCTGAGCTGAACTTCGAGATGGTGGAATAGCGCAGAGGACAGCGATGTCCGGAATCACAGGGCACAACCGCCGGACAGCGGTTGTGCCCTGTGATTTCCCCTATGAAAAGCGTGAAATGGATACTTGCTCTCAGTCTGCAGCGGACAGGCCGGCCGGCACGCTCTGTGAGAACAGCTCGAGCATCGCCTCGTTGAAGGCCGGGATGTCTTTGGGGTTGCGGCTGCTGACCCAGCTGCGGTCCTGCACGACTTCCTGATCGTGCCACTCGCCGCCGGCGTTGCGGATGTCGTCCTGCAGGGTGTAGTAGCTGGTCAGGCGGCGGCCTTTCACCAGCCCGGCGGACACCAGAAGCCAGGGAGCGTGGCAGATCACCGCCACCGGTTTCCCTGCCTGGTCGATGCTGCGGATAAACTCCCGCGCTTCGGGGACCATGCGCAGTTTGTCTGCGTTCAGCGCGCCGCCGGGGAGCAGCACGGCGTCGAACTCATCCGGATTTGCAGAATCCAGTGTGTTGTCCACCTTGAAACGGTCGCCCATTTCGACGCCGTTCACGCCCTGCACTTCGCTGCTTTTGGGCGCTAAGATATGGGTTTGAGCACCGGCCTGTTCCAGCGCCTGGCGCGGTTCGGTCAGCTCCACCTGTTCGAAATAGTCGGTCACCAGGATGGCAACTTTCATGCGGTTCAGTTTTTTATCGGCCATGGTTTTCTCCTCTATACAGTTTGGTTTACCGGTAATAGGTGCACCGTCTGAACTCGAATATAAAGTGAATGAATAAGGTGGGCAATTGGGAGGGTCCCTGATGGGCCTCAGGGATTTCCCTAGTGAATGAACCAACCTGACTTTATTGGGGGTGGAAATGTATGGTCCCAGAGACTGGATGTAATCAGGCAGTCATCATCAGCCAGGCTGTCGAAGACTGCTACCTCACCTCGCTAACGGTTACTCTTTCTTGCGCTGTTTCAAAGGCAGGCTTTTTAGTTTTCCTCCGCCATGGCCTGTCAATACATACTTCTCCAGCGGGCACGGCATCGCCCGGAGCAAATCATTGCAGCAAGCAAACATGCATATGAGCAGACGTGTTGCGTTCTGCTAATAGCCGTGCCCCCACATTTAATTGTGCAAAAATATTTGCTGTAAGGGCACGGCGCTGCGGCGAAATCGGGTCTACTTCTTTCGGATGACGATCAAGACTGTTCCTCTGCTGCTCTCGGCGCGCCATGCCCCTTAACATGTGGGGGACGGCATCTCTGGATAGCATCTCCTGCTGCCTGTAATAAAAAAACTCCCCCGTTTGCTCGCTGCTGCGCGCTTACAGGGGAGGAATTAATAATATCCGCGTCCATCCGCGAAGTCTGCGTCGCTCCGCGGCCCTCAGATGGGACGGTGCTCACGCGAGAGTAAACCTCAACGGAAAGACGGTATTTCGCGATCCAGATAATACAGCACCTGCTGGCCGAAGCCCTTGACCTCAAATTCCCCCCGTTCGGTGCAGATGAAGTCATCCTTGATCAACCGGTAGGTATTCTCGCTGATGGTGATCTTCATCGGCTCCGAGAGGCTCTCCATGCGGGCCGCCATGTTTACCCCCGGGCCAAAGATATCGTAAACGTACTTCTGCACGCCCACCAGCGAGCCGACCACCGGTCCGGAGTTGATGCCGATGCGGCACAGCCAGGCCTCGGCATGGGCCGCGTTGCGGCGCTCGATGTAGCGCAGCATGCGCAGCGCCACACGGGCGATGTTGTGCGCGTGATCCGGGTGGGGCTCTGGCAAACCCGAGACGGCCATGTACGCGTCGCCCACGGTGCGGATGCGCTCACAGCCGAACATTTCGGTGATGCGGTCGAAGACGTTGAAGATGTCGTTCAGTTCGGTCACCAGGGCAGCGGGGTCCTGGGCGATGGCTTTCTCCGTGTGACCGACGAAGTCGAGCATCAGGATCGAGGCATTGTGGAACACCTGCGGCGTCACCGTGCCGTAATCCTTCATTTCTTCTTACACCGAGCGCGGCATAACGTTCAGCAGCAGGCGTTCAACGCGCTCTTTCTCGCGCTGCAGGTCGCGGGCGTTCTTCTCTGCCAGGCTCGAATACGACTCGAGCATATATTCCGCCTGCTTTGAGATGTCGCGGCATTCGAGGACCAGCCGTCCTTCGTCGCCGTCCTGCAGCAGGCGCACCTCCACGGTGATGGGGATATTACGCCCTCCCGACTCCGATTCGACCTCAAAGGCATACGTGCGGCCGCCCTGCGTGCGGCTGACGGCCCGGTCGGGTTTGAAATCCGGCATCCTGACGGTCAGGGGCTCATCGGCATCGTTTTGCGGCGGGAACCACTTGAAGAACGCTGCGTTCTCAAACAGCACCCCCCAGCGTTCCGTTTCCACAATCGCCAGTCCAGTGGAGAGAGTCTGTGCAACCTGCAGCAGGGTTTCCCTGTCCAGGGCGGCAGAAGGGTGTTCGACGCCGGGGACGCTCATGAGTGCACCCGTGATACGATCAGGTGTTTGCGGTTGGAGAACTCATCTTCAATGGTGCGGATGTCCTCATCGTCGTATTCGAAATCCTCGAGCGTCTCCACGAGCAAATTGAGGATGGTATTGAAGGCTTCGTCGGTGATGCCCAGATGGGCATGCACCCGCTCCAGGTGATCGTTGGTGAAGCTGGCCGGGCCACCCATCAGATAGGCGATGAACTTGGTCTGGTGGTCGATCAGGCGGCGCATGTCGGTGTGGGCGAAATAGCGGGCGGTCACGGGGGAATCCAGGACGCGGTCGTAGAAAGATGATACGAGACGACTGACCTTTGCAAACCCGCCGTAACGCTCAAAAATCGTCCGTTTCATGGGCGCATTTTCTCCTTCCCCCATGGCCTGAGCATTAAATTTGGTATTTTCGGGTGTACTTTTTCAATTAAACACTACAAAACAGGGCGGATATATCCGCATTACCCCACGCCGCTGCCCCCAATCGACCACCAGCATTGAAAAATGCCTGCCGCAGGCTGAAATTCCTGTATAATCAATCCCGGGGCTGCAGGGACGCGCAGCCGCACAGGGGGTCATCGAACAGATACACCCGGTCAGGAGAAATAAATGGATGAAATTCAGGCCTCATTTGGGCAGTTTGGATTAAGCGACCCGCTGATTCGCGCCATCGAAGAAGTGGGCTACGAGGCGCCGACGCCCATTCAGTTAAAGACGATCCCGCTGCTGCTGGAAGGCAGAGATGTGATCGGCCAGGCGCAGACGGGCACGGGAAAAACAGCCGCTTTTGCCCTGCCGATCCTGGAACAGCTCAATCCCCGGCGCAAAGAAGTGCAGGCGCTGGTGCTCACGCCGACGCGCGAGCTGGGCATCCAGGTGGCGGAAGCCATGTACAGCTACGGCAAGCACCTGGGAGTGCGCGTGCTGCCGGTTTACGGCGGGCAGTCGATCGGCAAGCAGATCCACCGCCTGGAGAGCGGCGTGCAGGTGGTCGTGGGCACACCGGGGCGCATCATGGATCACCTGCGGCGCGGCACGCTCGATTTTTCGAACCTGCGCTTTATCGTGCTGGATGAAGCCGACGAGATGCTGCGCATGGGCTTTATCGAAGATGTGGAATGGATCCTGAGCAACGCCCCGGAAGAGCGCCAGACGGCGCTGTTCTCGGCAACCATCCCGGCCGAAGTGCGGCGCATCGCCGACCGCTACCTGAAGGACCCGGTGATGGTGGAGATCGAACACCGGACTATGACCGTGCCCACGATCGACCAGCGATATGTGATGGTCTCCGAAGCGCAGAAAGTGGGCGCACTGGCGAACGTGCTGGAGACGCAGACCGCCCCGGGTGAAGCCGTGCTGATCTTCGCCCGTACAAAGACAGGCACAGCCGATCTGGCGGAGAAGCTGCAGGCGCGCGGCTACGCCGCCGAAGCGATGCACGGCGACATGAACCAGGTGCAGCGTGAAAACGTGGTCCGCCGCCTGCGCTCCGGGCAGCTCGAGATCGTGGTGGCCACCGATGTGGCCGCCCGCGGCTGGGACGTGGATCGCATCGGCATGGTGGTCAATTACGATATCCCATATGATACCGAGTCCTATGTGCACCGCATCGGGCGCACCGGCCGCGCCGGCCGGACGGGGAAGGCGCTGCTCTTCGTTACCCCACGCCAGAAGCGCATGCTGCGCGATATCGAGCGCTACACCGGCCAGCGCATCGAGCCGGTGAAGGTGCCCAGTCCGGCCGATGTGGCTGCCCGGCGCACGCAGATATTTAAGGAACGCATTCTCAAGACGCTGGAAGAAGAGGACCTGGAGCTGTACCTGAACCTGGTGGAGGAGCTGGTCGAGGAGAGCGGCTACGACATTTCCGAGATCGCCGCTGCGGCAGCCCGCCTGGCGCGCGGTGACAAACCGCTGGAGGTTGTGATCGAACCGGCGCCGGAAGAAGTGAGCCAGACCGAGGAAGGCATGGTGCGCCTGTTTATCCATGCCGGCCGGCAGGCTGGGGTGCGTCCGGCAGACATCGTCGGTGCGATCGCCAATGAAGCGGGTGTGCCGGGCCGGGCAATCGGCGCCATCGATATTTACAACCATTTCAGCTTTGTGGACATTCCTGCGCAGTACCTGGACCGGGTGCTGGAGCGCATGGACGGGGTCACCATCCGCAGTCAGAAAGCGGATATCCGCGTGGCAACCCCGAAAGACCAGAAAGGAGTCCCACCGCAGCGCGACTTCAAATCCAGGGGGAAGCGTTTCAATCCCCGCGGCAGGAAAAAACCGCCCCGGCGAGAGTGAACATGCCGCGCCGGCCGGCAAGAATATCAGTTTTGTGGAACGGAATGCCGCAGCCAGCCGGGCTCACCCTTCAACCCTGTTTGAAGCGGTCGCTGAAGGTCTGGATCTGGCCGCAGTGTTCGCGCTTGTGGCCATAATAGCTGTAGACGATGAAGTCTTCCAGGTCGTACTGCGCGCCGTACCAGGGCAGCAGCCCCTCGCGCTCCCAGGTACCGGCAGGGATCTTCGCCGCCGCGGCTGCGGCCTGCTCATAGGCCTGGCGGTATTCAGCGAGCACCTGCTCCAGGGTCATCTCCCGGCGCTGCTCTACCTGGAGGTCGTTGAAATCTGCGCCGCGCTGGATAAAGGCCTCCAGGTTCGGGGTCGGGCAGGCCTCTACCAGGCTGGTGAGCAGCTCGGCCAGCGGAATCTCGAAGGACGCCAGGTGGGCGATCACGTCCTTTGCCGACCAGTACCCCACCGCCCCAGGGGTGTACCATTCCCCGGAGGGGAAACTCTGCACGGTGGTCAGCACCGTGCGGTGGCCGTAATACAGAATATCCACGGGGTTCATTTTATTTCCTCCCCTGATCCTATGACCCTCTGAACTGGCCTTATTCTACAGCACAAGCGCTGCGCGCGCCGTATGAATGGCACACGTCACCTTGATCCGCCGTGCATGGAAAGGAAATCTGACATGAGGACAGGAACTGTGCTCACCCTGATAATGATCGTTCTGCTGAGCGCCTGCACACGCCGGCTGCCTCCCTCCGCCGCGCTCACGGAGCCTGCCACCACCGGCGCACCTGCCCGCGCGGTTGACTCACCTTCTCCCGCGGCGGTCGAAACAACCCCTCCGCCTGAGACCGGGCCGGCGGCGACAGAGACAGCGCCTCCGGAGCCGGGCGCAGAAGCGCCTCCGGCGGGCTGGATCGCATACATCGCTGTGGACGGGAACCTGTGGATGGTGGACCGGGTCAGCGGCGAAAGGCTGCAGCTCACGCAGGACGGCGCCCCAGCTGCGGCGCCTCCCGGAGATACGGGCGTAACGGTCAACTACCGCAGCCCGAAGTGGTCCTTCGACGGCCGCTATCTCGCCTACCAGAAGGAACTGTTCACCCCACAGCCACAGGGACTGAGCTACAGCAGCGAACTGTGGGTTTACGACATAGACAGCAGCGATGCCCGGCTGTTGATCGAGGACCAGATCATTAACGGATTCGACTGGCAGCCCGGCGCCCATAAGCTGGTCTATGGGATGCCCGTCAAACCGGACTACTTCACCGGCCGCGGGCAGGTGAACACGGCAGCTGCACACGGGCTGTGGTCTCTGGACGTGGACAGCGGCGAGAACAGCGAGCTGGTCCCGCCGGAGGGCGGCTTCTCCCTGATCAACCCGGTATGGTGGGGCGAGGGCCGCTTTCTGACGTTTGAAGAAATCTATCTGATGGAAGGCCGCGGTCGCTTCGCTTACTACGATTTCGAGACCGGGCAGTATATGAGCTGGGAAGAGCCGGTGGGCGGGCACAGCCTGGATGAATCCGGAGCTCGCCTGGCCTATGACACCCTGGTCTACATCCCCACCGGGACGGAGCGCATCTGGATGCGCGACCTGGAGGGGGGTGAGCCGCAGCCGGTCTCGCCGGAGTACGAGCCGGGCTACGCTTATAATCCGGTCTTCTCCCCCCAGGGCGACCGGCTGGCATACCTGGCCTCACTGGAGGGACCGGAAAGCCAGGAGATTGCCCTGTTTGTCATCGATCCGGACGGCGGCGAGCCGCAGCACCTGGGCCTCTTCGAACAGCCCCAGAACCTGAGCTGGTCGCCTGATGGATCGCGCCTGATTTTCTCCGCTGGCCCGTACGACCAGCCGCAGCTCATGGAAGCTGCCGTGGAAAGCGGGGAAGTGCGCAACCTGGGCGGGGGCAGCCAGCCTGCCTGGCAGCCCGTCCAGCCCTGAGGATCATTTGCTTTCTGGCAGAAGCCCGTTATTCGCCCCCAGCTTCCGGCAAATTCTGGTGGAAGGTTTATAATGGGATCGGCCAGCTAATCGTGAAAGACAACTCACCTGTTTTGCCCGCGGAGGATCCTTGATGAAGCTCTCGCTGCCTGTGCGCACGCCTTTTTCCCTGCATTCCGTCATGCACTCGCATGGCTGGATCCAGCTTGCACCCTTCGAAGCGGATCCGGACGGGGCCGGTTTTCGCACCATCCTGTGCCTGGACAGCGGCAGGGTGGTGGAACTGCACTTTGCCGAAGAGCAGGGGCAGGTGCTCGTCACCCCAGATACGCCCCTGACCGAAGATGAGCTGGTCGAGGTCCATACCCGGGCGGCGTGGATGCTGGGCCTGGAGCAGGACTTCTCTGAATTCTATGCCCTGGCTGCCGGAGAGCCGAAGCTGCAGCACGTGGTGGAGCGGGCGCGCGGGCGCATCCTGCGTTCGCCGACCCTGTTCGAAGACGTCGTGAAGACTATCCTGACCACAAACACCCTGTGGGCCGCGACCCGGCGCATGAACCTGAACCTGGTTAACCAGTTCGGCGACCCGCTGCCGGCGGACCCTTCCCGGCGAGCATTTCCCCGGCCCGAAGCGCTGGCGGCGGCCAGTGAAGAGATCCTGCGCCGCGAGACCCGCCTGGGCTACCGCGCCCCCTATGTTCTCGATCTGGCCCGGCGCACAGCCTCGGGCGAACTGGATCTCGAAGCCCTGAAGGATGCGGATCTTCCCACTCCGGAACTGCGCAAACGCCTGATGGCCATCAAAGGCGTGGGGGCATATGCGGCCGCCAACCTGCTGATGCTGCTCGGGCGCTACGATTTTATACCGCTAGATTCCTGGGCGCTCAAGATGGTATCTCTGGAATGGTTCGGCGGGGAACGGGTCACCCCGGCTCAGGTGGAAGCCGCCTTTGAGCAGTGGGGCAAATGGAAAGGGCTGGTGTACTGGATGTGGGACTGGTCGCACCAGGGTTGAGCCTCTGGAAAGATAACAATGCAGCGCAGTGTACATAACGATAATCAAAACCGCTTTGAACGCGACAGCCTGACCTGGCAGGTATACCTGTTTGTAGGTTTTTTCTCTTTCCTGATGAACGTGCTCGGCCCGCTGACGCCGTTTTTGCGGGCTGAGCTGAACATCACGTATACGCAGGCCGGCCTGCACTTCAGCGCCTTTGCAACCGGAATGATCCTGATGGGGCTGCTGGGCGACCGCTTTGTGCGTCTGATGGGCAGCCGCCAGGTGCTGTGGACCGGCGCGCTGGGTATGGGGGTTGGAACGCTGGTCCTCATGATCGGGCACAGGCTGCCGGTGACGGTGGGCGCTGCCTGGCTGATGGGGACGCTGGGTTCGCTGATGGTGTCCGTCGTCCCCGCACTGCTGGCCGGCCGCCACGGAGACAATCTTTCCATAGCGCTGACCGAGGCCAATGTGACAGGAGCACTGGCGGGTATGGCTGCCCCGGCAGCGGTTGGCGCCCTTGGCCGCACGGCGCTCGGCTGGCGCAGCTCTCTGCTCCTGCCGGTCGCATTCCTGGCTCTGATGCTTCTGGTTTTTCGCAGAGACGTCCGGCTGGCTCCGGAGCGGCAAGCGGCTGCCGGTGAAGGAGGTGCCGCCGCAGCACCGGAGCAGAACAGCGGCCGGCTGCCGCGTGTTTTCTGGGCCTTCTGGGCGCTGGTGCTGATGGTAGTGGCAATCGAATGCTGCATGTCGTACTGGGGGGCGGACTACCTGGAGCAGGCCGCCGGACTGAAGCGCGCCGATGCGGCCCTCAGCATGACGCTCTTCCTGGGCGCCATGGCCCTCGGGCGTATTTTGGGCAGCGGCCTGGTGCGTTTGCGGCCAGCTCGTGAACTCATTGTGTATTCACTGGCGCTGTGCGCCCTGGGATTTGGGCTTTTCTGGGCCACTGCGCTGCCGGTGCTGGCACTGGCCGGCCTGCTGCTGATCGGCTTAGGGGTCGCCAACCTCTATCCGCTGGTGGTATCGCTGGCAATCCGGGCCGCCGGCGAGCAAACAGCCAGCGCCAGTGCCCGCTGCACGCTGGCATCCGGGTTCGCAGTGCTGGTGCTGCCCCTGCTGCGCGGTGGGCTGGCCGACTGGACCGGGATCCGGCGAGCCTACGCCGTGGTCCCGGTGATCATCCTGCTGGCTTTTATCCTGCTGCAGAATGCTGTGCGCCGGGCTGAGGAACAGGCCGCAGCGCCGGCCGGCAGTATGATGAACGGATAATCCACGTTTCTGGAGGTATCGATTGGTAATCAAAGGTATCATTTTTGATATCGACGGCACGCTGGCGGACACCCTGCCGATGTGCGTTGAATCCTTTCAGGTCGCCCTCGAACGCATCGTGGGGCGGCGCTTCACGGCTGAGGAGATCACCAGTTACTTTGGTTTGTCGGAAGAAGGCATCATCGCTCAATTTGTCTCAGAGAACCTCCCCGAAGCGATTGAATGCTTCTTTGAAATTTTCGAGGACCTGCACCGCCAGGTTACCGGGCCTTTCCCGGGCATCCTGGAGATCCTGCAGGACCTGAGGAAGTGGGGGATCCCGCTGGCGGCGGTGACCGGAAAAGGCCGGCGCGGGGCGGAGATCACGGTGCGCATGCTCGGGCTGGAGCCGTATCTGGATGTGCTCGAAGCCGGCTTCGACGATGGGCCGGACAAACCTCGCTCGCTGCGGCGCGCGCTGGATCGATTGGGTCTGGAGCCGCACGAAGCCGTCTACGTGGGCGACACCGCCGGCGATATGCGCGCCGCCGCGAAAGCCGGTATGCAGGCGATCGGTGCGGCCTGGGCACAGACAGCCACGGTTAATCAGGGGAATGGCACCGCCCCGCTGCATGTGTTCCACCGTGTGGAGGACTTCCGGCGCTGGATCAATGAGACTTTCGCCCCAGGACAGAAGGCGGATGATGCGGATCCCAGGAGCTGATGAGCGCGGAACCATATGCGACCGCTTGAATTGTTACGCGCTTAATCCGGTAAACTCCACCGGCGAGTGTATCTGAGTACTGCAGTCCGTGTTAAATAAAGCGGGTGCGCGCTGGGCTTACGCCTCTTCGATGAGCTGTAATTATCTTCCGCAAACAGGAAAAACACATGAACCTGCGCAGCAGGTATAATTTTTATCAGAGGGGCATTCTGTGAAAGCCGGGTTGTAATTTGCCAGGCGAATAGTTGAACTGGGAAGGAAAGAGAAGATTTGGAGGGGAACACCGATTCTCGCTGGCGAACGCATATGCTCAAACCGCGCATACCGTGGAGCAGCGGGACCATCCGGCCTGCCGAAGTGGGCCGCGGACTGTGCGGTGTGATGATGGACCGCCAGAATCATCTCGAAGACGCCAATTACCAGCGTGTTGTCCCCAATCGTTTTATTGTTGAATTGAGCGAGGACAACTTCAACCGCAACTACCGGCCGCTGGGAAAGCGCCTGCTGGAGCAGTGGCGCGCCCAGCTTGTGGAGGAGCTTGAAACCGCCAACAGCCGGCAGGGGAAAAGGGAATACCTCTTCGGCGGACCGGTGCAGATTGAAATCCGTCCGGCGCCGGGGTTGAAGGATAACCAGGCGCGGGTGCTGGCCCAGGTCCACGCCGAGCGGCCGGTGCAGCCCCCACAGTCAAAACCTGCGGCCGGCCCTGTGGTCGTCTCCCGCCAGCCGGCGCCGGTCGCCTTCCTGACGATGCGCTCCACAAACCAACGCTGGAAGCTGTATCCCGGCGAGACCACGATCGGACGGGATGCGTCCTGTGATATCACGCTCGACGATCCGCTCATCCGCGAACGCCGGCTGGTGAGCGGCAAACATGCCTTTATTCGCTGTGACGGTCGGCGCTGTGTGATCTATGACGGTTCACCGGCCGGGAAACCCTCCCTGAACGGCACATTCGTAAACTACCAGCGGGTGCCCCCGCAGGGGAAAGTCCTGGAAGACGGCGACCTGCTGATCCTGGCTACGGTCGACCCCCTGCAGCCCCAGCCCGACGCGCCGGGTGTGGCGGCGTTTTACTTCTGGAAAGCCCGGAGCGAAAGCGGCTGATGGACTGGAACGCCCTGCTCTTCGCTTTTAAATGGATCATCCTGGCATTGATCTATTTCGTCCTGATGCTGCTGCTCACCGGCGTGCATCGCGAGATGACGCTGCGCGTGGAGCAGCCGGCGCCGCCTTCGCGGGCTTTGAAAAGCCGGCTGCGCGTGGTGCATCCGGGCAGCGACCCGAACCTCCGCCCGGGCGGCGTGATCACTTTACAGGCAGACAATATCCTGGGATCTGCTCCCGATAACGACCTGGTGTTTGCCGACCGCTTCGTTTCACGCCGTCACGCCCGCCTGTACTGGGATGGCGCGGCATGGTGGCTGGAGGACCTGGGCAGCCGGAACGGGACCTATGTCAACCGTCAGGCCATTACGCCTCACCAGCCCCAGCGGCTGGAGCGTGGGGCGGTGATCTCTCTCGGGGATATGACATTTGAACTGGTGGAATAGTGGGGCAGGGGCGCGTGCGTAGAACTGCTTCTCGGCCGGTCGAGGCCCTGGCGCTGGTGGCCATCGCGGCGGTCGTGCTGCTCGGGTTTGTCTCGGCGGCTGCTGCGGGGCAGCTCCGCCAGGGGTTGGACCCGGGCGCGGGGCTCCCGCAGGTGCTGCTGCAGCCGCTTCTGTCCGGCGGGCTGCTGCTGGTTTTCCATATCTTCCTGCGGCTGACGGGCCTGCGTTCCGAGCAGGTCATCTGGCCAGTCGTCAGCCTGCTGTTCGTAATCGGACTGATGATGATCTACCGGTTGCGCGGCGAAGCCGGCGTGTGGCAGCAGATGACGCGCGGCTTTATCCCCGGTCTGGTGATTGCCGGAGTGCTGGTCGCCCGTCCGCAGTTGATTGAGACCATCCGCCGCCTGGCCGTGCCGGCCGGGATCGCCGGCCTGCTGCTGCCCCTCCTGACCGCCCTGTTTGGCGTGGTGGACGAGACAGGTGCCCGCCTGGCGCTCAAGATTGGCCCGCTGCCGTCCATCCAGACCACGGAACTGATCAAGCTGGCCCTGATCATTTTCCTGGCCTGGTATATCGAGCGCGAGGGGCGCGCCGCCGAGGCGCGCGCTCACACGCTGCTGATCTGGATGCGCCTGCCGGCACTGCAGTACTTTGTGCCGGGCGTGCTGGTGGTGACGCTGGCCACGCTGGCCCTGGTGCCTATGTCGGATTACGGCGCGGTGCTGATCCTGGGGGCCATTTTCATTGCCATGCTCTACACCGGCTTCGAGACGCGCCTGTTCTTCACCATTGCGGCCATCGGGTTGGCCCTGGCGGCGCTGGTGGGCGTCGTGCTGGCGTTCACCTGGGAGGTGCCGGCCGTGATCCAGTACCGCTTCCTGGCCTTTCGAGACCCCTGGAGCACAGACATGATCCTGGTGAACGGGCAGCCCACGGGCATCACCATTGCCGAAGGGCCCGGTTACCAGATCCAGCAGGCAGTGTACGCCGTGATCGCCGGCGGGATAACCGGGACCGGGCTTGGGTTCGGCACCCCCGGGTACATCCCCCTGGCGCACTCGGATTTCATCCTGGCTGCCATCATCGAAGAAATGGGCGCCGCCACCGGGCTGGCGCTGCTGGCCCTGTTCGCTGTACTGTTGATGCGCATCTTCCGCATCGTCTTCCTGCTGCCTCCCGGGCAGGTGTTCGAGCGCCTGCTGCTGGTGGGCATCGGGGTGCACTTTTTTACCCAGGTGTTTGTGATGGCTGGCGGAACGCTGAACCTGATCCCGATGACCGGGGTCACCATCCCCTTCGTCAGCCTGGGGGGCACTGCGCTGCTGGTCAACCTGGTTGAAATCGGAATCGCTCTGGCCATTGTGCGCCGCATGGAGGGCTACCGCACATGACCCTGGAGCGGCGCGCGCTGTACATCTCCCGGCTGCTGGGGATTTTGCTGGTGCTGGTCTCGCTGCGCATCGTGTACTGGCAGATGCTGCGCGCCCGGGATCTGCAGCCGGTGGCATTTCAACTGGATTTGCCGGCCACCACCCGCCGCTCTGAGGATGACTGGCGCCGGGCCTTCGAGTTTCTGAACGGCGTGGCCGCCGGCCAGGACCAGGGAAATCTGCCCCAGCCGGTTATCCAGCGCACAATCAACCGCATGGAGACCATCACGCGCGGCTCGATCTTCGACCGCTCCGGCAGGCTGCTGGCGCAGGAACGCCTGGACGCGGACGGCCAGCGCATGCGCTTCTACACGGAGCCATCTCTGGCGCATGTGATTGGCTACGTCTCGGGGATGCGCACAGGGGTAACCGGCCTGGAGTTGAGCTATAACGGCACGCTGCTGGGGCTTACTCGACCGGATGCACAGATCGAGCAGATGTTGAAAAAGCCAATCACCGGCAGTGACCTGATCCTGACAATTGACAGCGCTGTGCAGCGCGCTGCCGAGCAGGCGCTGGGCGGGCGGGCAGGTGCCATTGTGGCCCTGGACGGGCGCACCGGCGCGGTGCTCGCCATGACCAGCGCGCCGCGCTTCGACCCCAACCGCGTCCTGGAAGAAAGCTATGTGGCCAGTCTGCTGGAAGGCTGCGAGCTGGACGCCGGCTGTCAGAGCCCGTTCCTTAACCGGGCCACGCAGGCGCAGTACACCCCCGGCTCCACCTGGAAGACGGTTACGCTGATCGCTGCCCTGGATTCCGGACTGGTCAGCCCGGAGACGGTCTTCGATTTCGGACGGCCGCGCCGCGGACCCGGCGGTTCGTACTATGTCTATGAGGTCGACGGAGGGATCATCCCCGACCCCAATCACAGCGAATCGCGCCTCAACCTGGAGATGTCGTACGCCAGATCGGCCAACGCCGCCTTTGCCCGCATGGGGGATGAGATGGGCGCGGCCACGCTGCTGGAATACGCCCGCCGGCTGGGGTTTGGGGCGCCGGGCGAAATCGACTTCTCTCTCGAGATCGAATACGTCCCCTCGCAGATCGCCCACGACCCCCAGAGCCTGGTGGAGAACAACCTGCTGCGCGCTGCCACGGCCATCGGGCAGGGAGAACTGCTTACCTCGCCGCTGAACATGGCCATGGTTGTGCTGCCGGTTTTGAACGACGGTGATATGCCCCTCCCTTACCTGGTGCACTCTGTGCGCTCGCCGCAGGGCCGGGAGAACGACAGCCTGCCCAACCGGCGCATGGTTCGGGATGTGATGCGGCCCGAAACCGCGCGCCTGGTGCGTGAGATGATGATCACCACCGTGAGGAGCGGATCCGGAAGTCGGGCGCTGATCCCGGGCGCGGTGGTTGGCGGCAAGACAGGCACCGCGCAGCTGGGCGGCGATCAGGCGCCCCATGCCTGGTTCATCGGTTTTGCCGAAGAGGGGGACCGCTCTGTGGTGGTCGCGGTGATCATCGAAAACGGCGGCTCCGGGTTTTCTGCGGCGGCGCCGGCCTTTGCGCGTGTGGCGGAGGCCGCGCTGCGCCGGGCTGGAGAGCCGGTGGAGGAGGTCGTGCCCACGCCGCAGCCGCCGCCCACTTCGATGCCTACCGCAGCCCCTGAAGAACAACCGCTGATCGAAAGCCTGGAGGGCGTCTTCCCATCGCAGCCCTCTGAAGACGAGGCTGCCGGGCAAAACGGCTCCTCTGCGTTGAGTGTTCCCACACCGGAAATCCCGAGGCGGCCGAACGGGCGCGATATTACCTCCGCCAACCCGACCTGCGCCGGGATCAGCGAGTTTCCGCCGGCCACGGGCCAGTTCATCTGGCCGACTCGCCACCAGACCCTGGTGGGCGATGATTTCCACGAACGCCATCCGGGGATCGACCTGGGGGCGCCCCTGGGGAGCCGCGTCGTGGCGGCCGATGCCGGTGTCGTCCTGTTCGCCGGCTGGTCGGCAGAGGGCTACGGCAACGTGGTGCTGATCGATCACGGCAACGGCTACCAGACCCTGTACGCGCACCTGAGCCAGGTCAGCGTTTCCTGCGGGCAGGCGGTTGAACAGGAGAAACTGATCGGCCTCTCGGGTGAGACCGGCAACACCTATGGGCCGCACCTGCACTTTGAGGTGCGCGTGCCCGGCGGATTTATCGATCCCCTCTCGGTGCTGCCGCTTCCCTGAACCCCCGTATCTGCTCCATATTCAGTTCAAAACAGTTCCCACCGGAGGCATCTGTCACGGTCCGGAACTGAGTATAATGAAGGTGACTGGATATCTGATGCTGTCCCCCTGGAGTATCGATGCGTAACGAGCTCTCACACACCATTGAAGACTATCTCAAGGTCATCTACGAGCTGACCCGCCGGACCGGTCGGGCGGGCACAAACGAGATTGCAGAGCGCATGGGGGTGACGCCGGCCTCGGTGACCAGCATGATCAAGAAACTGGCGGCGACCCAGCCACCGCTGCTGGAGTACCGCAAGCATCACGGCGTGGTGCTGACCGCCGACGGCGAGCGCGTTGCCCTGGAGATCCTGCGCTTTCACCGCCTGCTGGAAGTGTTCCTGCACCAGATCCTGGGCTACGAGTGGGACGAGGTCCACGCTGAAGCGGACCGCCTGGAGCATGTGATCTCCGACCAGTTTGCCGAGCGCATCGCAACCGCCCTGGGAGATCCTCGCCACGACCCGCACGGCGATCCCATTCCATCACGCGATTTACAGATGCCGCGCTCGGCTGCCCAGCCGCTTTACGAGCTGCGCGCCGGGCAGCAGGCCCGTGTGGAGCGCGTCAGCGATCGCGATCCCGAACTGCTGCGTTATCTGGCCGGTCTGGGGATTTTACCCAACACCCATCTGCGGGTGCTGGAATATTCACCGTTCGACGAGAACCTGCGCCTGCAGGTGGACGGGCAGCCCGAAGACGTGGTCCTCGGGCCCGCCGTCTCGCGTGAGATTTACGTTCAGACGGAGACCGAATAAGCCGTCATCCGGAAATGACCGGCGCGGCAGGTGAATTAACGGGGGGCGGCCATAATTGCGCCGGAAAGGGAAACCGCAGTGCGCGCAGCCTGTGCCGGTGGTCCCGCTGCGCTGCAGGTCGATCCCCATGGCCGGGAAGAGGTTCCCGTCAATTTGGCACATATAGGGGGTATAATATTCCGCTCACTGCTCTGTAAAAAACTTTTCCACCCTGCATTCCAGATCGTAAATTCCCCATTCGTCGTTTTTTCCATCCCCTTCGCCCACCTCAAATACAAAATCACCCGGATGGTCATTGCGCTTTGAGGCGGACGGCGCATGCGCCGTCCGCCTCAAAGCGCCGCGCTCACCTTCAGAGCGGCTGCCATCCCCAGGCGTTCACTGAGCAGAGATGCGCTGTTCCGGATTATGCGGTGCTGGCCGCGCAGCAGTCGTCTGGCTTCACGGGGATCCGGGGCTGATCCGGGCGCTTCAGGGCTCGCGGCCATCAGGTTGTCACCACCTTCTTTGCATGACGGCGGCCTTCTTCGGTCAGCTCCAGGCGGCCGGACGGCCGGCGCGCGACCCACGCGTGGTTCTCCGCACGCTGCAGCACACGTTCGGTGAAATCGGGATCCCAGCGCAGGTGCTCGTGCAGGTGATCGACGCGGTTCTCCACATCTCCCTGCGGACTGTCCTCATGGTTCATCAGGTGGATGGCCAGCATGGTCTGGGCGAACTCCCAGCGCTGGAGTCTGCGCCGCCGGGCGGCGGCCAGCAGGCCGCGTTCGGGGGCAAAGAGCAGCACCAGACCGAAGAGGATGCCGGCGGCAGCCGCCATGCTGCCGGCGATGGAGGCATCCAGCAGGACTGCCAGCGCATAGCCCAGCAGGGCGCTCAGCGCGCCGATGGCGACGCTCAGCGCAAGCATCACCGCCAGGCGGTCGGTCAGCAGGTAGGCGGTGATCGCCGGCGCGACCATCAGGGCGACGACCAGAATGGAGCCGACGATGTCGAAGGCGCCCACCACCGTGATCGAGACCAGCGCCATCAGGGCGTAGTGGATCAGCCCGGGGGCGAAACCCAGTGCAGCAGCCAGCCCGGCATCGAAGGTGGAGATCTTCAGTTCCTTATAGAAGAGCGTGATAAACGCCAGGTTGACCAGCAGAATGACGCCCATCACCCACAGGCCGCGCGGGCCCAGATCCAGCCCGCCCAGGATGAAGCGGTCGAAGGGGGCGAAAGCGATCTCGCCCACCAGCACGGCGTCCGTGTCCAGATGAACGTTTCCAGCATAGCGGGTGATCAGGATCACAGCGATGCTGAACAGCGCCGGGAAGACCAGCCCGGTGGCGGCGTCTTCTTTGACCAGGCGCGTGCGCTCGAGCAGGGATGTCAGGCTGACGGTCAGCACCCCGGTGGCTGCGGCCCCGATGATCAGCCAGGGGGAGGAGAGGTCCTGTACCAGGAAGAACCCCAGGACGATTCCCAGCAGCACGGTGTGGCTGATGGCATCGCTGATCATGGCGTTGCGGCGCAGCACCAGGAAGACGCCGGGCAGCGCGCAGGCCGCCGCGGTGACCACGGCGATGAGCACGATCTCGATATCAAAGATGCTCATAACCACCTCCCTGCGCCTCGCCGCCTGCCGGACCCGGCAGACCTGTGCTGATTTTCAGCACGCTGCTCTCCGGTGCCTGCAGCTTAAGCCGGCTGCGCCGCTGCCGCAGCCCGTTCCAGATCAGGCCGCGGTTGGGCGCCAGAAGCAGTGAGAACAGCACCAGCGCGCTGGCGCACAGGACCACCGTCGGGCCGGTGGAGAACCCCGGGACCAGGCTGCTGATCAGCGCGCCGCTCAAGCCGGAAAGCGCTCCGAACAGCGCCGAGAGCGCTGTCATCACACCCAGACGGTCGGTCCACTGGCGGGCAGCGGCGGCCGGGGCGATGATCAGGGCGCTCATCAACACCACCCCCACCGCCTGCAGGCCGATGACGATGGCAGTGACCAGCAGGGTAGTGAGCAGCACGTCCAGCGCGGCCATGGGAAAGCCCAGGCTGGCGCCAAAGTCACGATCGAAGCTGAGCAGCTTGAACTCTTTCCAGAACACCCCCAGCAGGATCAGGGCCAGCCCGCCAAGCAGGGACATGGTGAGCACATCTTCGACCATCAGGGCGGCTGCCTGACCGAAGAGGAAGTGCTCCAGCCCGGCCTGGCGGGAATCCGGCAGGCGCTGGGTGAAGGTGAGCAGGGCCAGGCCCAGACCGAAGAACGTGGAGAGCACGAACGCCAGCGCCGAGTCTTCTTTAATTCGTGTACTGCGGATGATCGCCATGAACAGCAGCGTCGCCAGCCAGCCGGCGATCATGGCGCCGGCCACCAGCACCAGCGGGGCCTTGCTGCGGGTGAGCAGAAAGGCCAGGACCACGCCGGGCAGGGCGGCGTGCGAAATGGCATCGCCCAGCAGGCTCTGCCGGCGCAGCAGCGCAAAAGACCCCAGCGCACCGCTGACGATCCCCAGCACGGCGGCGCCAAGGGCGACGGTGCGCAGGGTATAGTCGGTAAACAGCATGGTGATCAGACTGGAGACGTTCACCGCCCGTTCCTCCCGTTTTCCCCAGCGGCTGCGGGAACCGCCGGAACTCCGGCCGGGACGGGCAGCTCACCGCCCTTGCCGTTGGCGCTGAAGCCCGGCTGGTGGAAGAAGGCGATGCGCCCGCCGTAGGTGCGGCGCAGATTTTCCTCGTTGAAGACCTCTGCCACCGGCCCACTGGCAATGCACTGCACGTTGAGCAGGGTGACCCGGTCGAAATACTCGGGCACGGTCTGCAGGTCGTGGTGCACGACCACCACCGTCTTGCCCGACTGGCGCAGTCCGTGTAGCAGGGCTACGATCGCCCGTTCAGTGGTGGCATCCACTCCCTGGAAGGGTTCATCCATGAAGTAGATGCGCGCGTCCTGGGCCAGCGCCCGGGCCAGGAAGACGCGCTGCTGCTGCCCGCCGGACAGCTGGCTGATCTGCCGGCCGGCGTATTCCAGCATCCCTACCTTTTCCAGCGCCTCCAGGGCCAGCTTGCGTTCCCGCCGTCCGGGCCGGCGGATCCATCCCAGCCGGCCGTACAGGCCCATCATGACCACATCTTCGACCGTGGTGGGAAAGTCCCAGTCCACGCTGCCGCGCTGGGGGACATAACCCACCAGGCGCCTCTGCTGGGTATAAGGTTTCCCGTAGATAAGCACATGTCCGGCGGCCGGTTTCAACAGGCCCAGGATCGTTTTGAGCAGGGTGCTCTTACCGGCACCGTTGGGCCCGACAATGGCTGTCAGCGAGCCTTCCGGAATGGTCAGGTCCACGTCCCACAGTACCGCCTGATCACGGTAAGCAACGGTCAGATCATTCACTTCGACAGCTGTCGTTGGTTTCACCTGCACTGCACACCTCCCTTACTGCTAATTTGATGTATTCTGCGTTACCGGGCCGCGATTTCAATACCATCACCGCCTATTCGCCCAGGAGGGCGCCCACGATTGTGTCCACATTATGGCGCAGCATACCGCTGTACGTGCCGGCCTCTGATCCGGGATCGCCCAGAGCGTCCGAGTACAGCTCACCGCCGATCTGCAGGTTATAGCCGCGCGCTTCCACGGCGGCCTGCACGGCTTCCACATTGCGCCGCGGGATGGAGGACTCAATAAAGATGGCCGGGATGCGCCTCGCGACGATAAATTCGGCCAGGTTCTGTACGTCGGCTGTGCTGGCTTCGGATGCCGTGCTGATGCCCTGCAGGCCGCGCACCTCGAACCCGTAGGCGCGGCCGAAGTAATTGAACGCGTCGTGGGCGGTGACCAGCACCCGGCGCTCCGCCGGCACGGATTCGGCCTGTGCCAGCACATAGGCGTGCAGGTCCTCCAGTTCTTTCAGGTAAGCGGCCGCGTTCTGCTCGTACAGCGCTGCGCTGGAAGGGTCCAGCTCGACCAGCGCGTCGCGCACGGTTTCCACTGCCTGCGACCAGAGCGTGACGTCGAACCAGACGTGCGGGTCATAAGCGCCGGCAAACTCCGGGGGTGCAATCAGCAGATCACGGTCGATACCTTCGGTGACGGCAACGATCCGGCGCCGGTCGCTCATGCGCTCCAGCACCCCGGCCATGGCGGCTTCCAGATGCAGGCCGTTGAAAAAGATCACATCGGCCTGTTCCATCAGGCGCACATCGCCGGCGCTGGCTTTATAGAGATGGGGGTCAATCCCCGGCCCCATCAGGGCATTCACCTGCCCACGCTCGCCGCCCACCCGGCTGACCAGATCACCGATCAGGCTGGTGGTGGCAACGATATTTATCTGTCTTTCCGCCAGGTCACCGGAGGCGGACTGGGCCGCATTCGATGCGCAGGCGCCCAGCAGCAGGGCTGCGAGGATCATAAGCGGGATCGTACCGTAAACACTTCTCATCGTTGTCGCCTCCGTCACACCTTCAAATTTAGATTAGTCTAAATAATATTCGATATACGTCAAAAAGTCAATAGCAGTATTTTTTGTCCGAATTTCTTCTGCCGGCAGAAGGGACCTCTCAGGCGCAGGTTTGTAATGCGAGTAACATCTGCTTTTCCTGCGAGGCTGTCCTCCATACGTCAATGGGCACGGCGCGCATAGGGCAGCAGACATGCTCCCTGGGCTGGTAACTGGAGAAGTATGCCGGTTCTCGCCGCAGCGCCGTGCCTTTACAGCAAATTAACTTGCAGGAAAACCCAGGGAGCACGATGATATGCACAGATGCATGCCCTTCCAGGCGAAGACACCTGCTGTCCTGTAGAGCATGTTTCGCATACCGTTTATGGATGCCTGGCGCGGCCATCTCCACTCTGATGCAGGAATTGACAGATAACAATTGGGGGCAGGACGTTAACCTGCCCTTCTGATGCGGATGGGATAAGGAGTACAATGGAAGCCAGGGGGCATTTATCAAAAAACAGGGGTGGTCATATGGATCAACAGGCTGTAGTCGATTGGGTAGAAAGATACATGCGGGCCTGGGCCAGCAACGACCCGCAGGAGATCGGCGATCTGTTCAGCGAGGATGCGCTTTACTACACCGCGCCGTTCCGGTCGCCCTGGCGCTCTCGCCAGGGAATCGTGGAAGGCTGGCTGGGACGCAAGGACGATCCCGGAAGCTGGGAATTCGAATACGAAGTGCTCTCAGCCTGCGATGGTCTGGGGGTCGTCAAAGGCCGCACGAATTACGTGCGCCAGGGGCGTGAATACAGCAACCTGTGGACCGTGCGGCTGGACTCGCAGGGACGCTGCACGGAGTTCATGGAGTGGTGGATGCTGGTGCAGTAATGAGGCGGTGAGCAGCCCGCCAGGATCGAATACTGCAGCTGCGGTGCATGCTGCGGTATCCCGGCGGGGATTAAAGCACACAGCGCCACCCGTTTTTGCGCGGATGGCGCTGCTGTGGCTGCCGGTGAGAGGGAAGGGGACTGTTTTATCCTTCACGCCGGCACCGGGTTTATCCGGACGGTTGGTTACAGTTCCGGTGTGGGGAACTCGGCCTGAAGCTGCGCGCTGAAATCTGCGCCGGGCATCCAGGGGACAAAGTATCCCCGGTAGTATTTGCCCTCGTGTTCGAAGTAGCTGCTGCCGTTGTTGCGCTCAACTGCCTGCATGTACTGCTCCAGCGGCTCGCCTTCCAGCACCACAGCCCACATCGGCTGGTCGCTGGTCGGGTTCACCAGGTAGGCCGGGTCCAGGGGCCATTCGAGCAGTTCCATATCGGGGCGTTCCGGCTGTGCTTCGATGAAGAGTGCCGCCTGCTCGGGCACGAAGAGCACGGCTTCCGGATGGCTGTACTCCGCCAGCAGCGTGCGGATGGATTCCAGCGCCTGGAGATCATCGGCGAAGCTGGCGTAGATTTTTACCTCACGCAGGTCTCCCGAAGGCTGCAGCACACGCAGAATGGTGTAGGATGCGTCCATCACACATTCCTGGTTTTCTCCACTGGCGGGCCGGCAGAATTCCGTGTAGCTCTCCAGGCGGTCAAAGCCCAGTTCCAGGACCTGGTTGTGCAGGTCGAGCGCTTCTTCCGGGGATAGCCGGGCCACCATGACGTGCTGTTCATCAAAATTAGCTCCCTCGTCGACGTAGATCACACGGCCGTCGGCCAGCAGGGTGAACGGGGGAACTCGCCCAAATTCATAGAGCGTCTCGGGGAAGAAAAAGGTCGGTTCGTAATCCATCTGGACCAGCACCTCCCCAGCAGGCAGTTCGGACAGATCTTCCGGTGTCAGACCTGAGGTTTCCGGTTCGGGTTCGACAGAAGGCGTTTCCACGCCGGATGTATTCGTGGGAGCGGGTGCAGCCGTCGTGCAGGCTGCAAGCAGCAGCACGGCCAGCAGCAGTACAGGGGTAAGCGATTTCAACAGCCTGTTCATTCGTCATCCTTTCGTGGACCATACAGGTCCGAATTTGTGAATACAGTGCGCAATAGACGCTGGAGCAGGCTTTCAGGTTCCCGGATGGGTGTTTTCTGCGGCCCTTGCGACAGGCCGCCGGGGTTGTAGACAGCCAGCCGGCCGAAGAGATATAATAGGATTCGCAAATTGTGACGAATTCATAACTGGGGGAAACGCACACTTCCACTCCAGGTCAGCCCCTTATCTTGGATCGTTTTCCTCACCCACAGCCTCAGAAGGTGAGATGAGGAGCAGCACATGCACAGATTTCGTGTGAGCAGCCTGCAGTGGATGGCAGGGGCATACTGCGCGCTGGTTGGAACATTGATGCTGATTGTCCCCCACCATCTCGATTTTCCGGACCCAGTTCCCTTACCGGTTAACGCTGGAATCTGGGGTGCACTTTATCTGCTGACCGGCATCAGCCTGTTCTCCCTGGCGGTGATCAAACCGCCGCGAGGAGTGGCTGTGATGGTGCACTGGATTGCTGCACTGCTGCTGCTGCGCCTCGCCGCCGGATACTTCGGTGCCGAGGCATGGATGAGCCCGCTGCATTTTCTGGCCCTGGCCGCGGGCATCACACTGGCCTCACTATCTACGCGCTCCGTTAAACAGGGGTATAAGCATGTGCGCGGTGATTTCCTATCGCTCACCGCCGGTCTGTGTGCAGGGCTGAGCGGCCTGCTGATGCTGGGGCTGCACTATTTTCCAGGACTGGATTCGATCCTCAGCGCGCCGTCGGACTATACACTGGAAGCGGGGATTGTTTTTCTGACGGCCGGGATAACCCTGGTCGGGATCCAGCTCTGGATGGCGGGCAGTACCGGCCAGGTGCGCATCCACCGGGTGAACGACGCGGCGCATCTGGTGCTGGGTGTGGTTTTCCTGATTTTTCCCCTTGCTGCTTCTTCCCACGAACGCCAGTGGATCGCAACCACTTTTTACTGGGTAACCGGCGCCGCGCTGATCCTGATGCCGCGCCTGATCGAGTATTTCAAGCGCAATTCGCCGCACCGGCTGTATATGCGCCTGGCGCTGGTTCTGGCCACCGCCACTGCGCTGCCGCTCATCATCACGGTCGGTTTTGTTAGCCAGCGGGAAGAACGACTGGTCACGGCGGAGGTTATGGGGCGGCAGGAGAGCCACGCGCTGGTGATCGCCCGGGGAGTATCCGATTTCGTCGCGCTGCACCGCGCCGCGCTGCAAACCCTGGCCCGCCAGCCGGATTTAATGAACCTGCGGCAGCAGGAACGGTTGGAAATCTTACAGATGTACGCCCGTTCGTACCCGCATGTCAGCGCGCTGGCGATATACGGCCCGGGCGGTCAGCTCGTTGCCAGCAGCGGCGTCGAACAGATCGATGGTTCGATCGCCGGAACGCCCCTCTTCGATCAAGTAAGGGAGACACGCCAGTCGTCACGCGTGATTCGCTATTATCCAGCCATCGAGGATACAGCCCTGATCTTAGTGGAACCGGTCCTCAGCCAGGAGGGGGCATTCCTGGGCGTGGTCGCGCTGCGGCTGCCGGTGGCAGAACTGGGGCGTTTTGTGGACATCACCAGCACACGGCCAGCCGGAGCCTACCTGGTCAGCGACAGCGGAATCCTGGTTTACTACCCCGGGCTGGGACCGGCTCCGGTAGACCTTTCAGCCCGGCCGGGCCTGCTGGAGTTCCTGTCCGGGGAGAAACGGACGGCCTCCACCATCCTTCCCCGCCCGACACAGCGTCTATTTGTCAGTTACAGCCGCATTCCGGAGCTGGGGTGGAGCGTCGTGGTCGAAGTTACATCCAGCGAAGCGCTGGCCGGTGTGCGCGCCGGCCGCGATCTGGCGTTTTTCATCCTGGCTATCTTCCTGTGTTTGACCACATTCAGTGGAATAGTGATTGCCGGCTGGCTGACGGCGCCGCTGAATGCCCTGAGTAAGGCAGCCAACGCTCTTGGGGCCGGAATCCACGATTCACCGCTGCCGCATACCGATTTTGTCGAAATCCAGCGCCTGGCGGACGCCTTCGGATCGATGCGCCAGCGCCTGGCCCAGCGCAAGGAAGAACGCGAACGGGCCCTGTTCGAACTGCAGAAGGCAAAAGATGAGCTCGAGATCCGGGTGAGCGAGCGCACGGCTGATCTGCAGGAGGCGAATGTGAAGCTGGAGCAGGTTAATACCGCGCTGTCGCAGGTGAACCTGGAGCTGGAACGCGAGCTGGAGGTACGCCGCCGGGCAGAGACGGCATTGAGCAACAGCGAGCGGCAGCTGCGCACGGTGCTGGAAAACCTTCCAGTGGGTGTCTGGCTGAGCGACGCCCGTGGAAAGCTGGTGTACGGCAACCCGGCCGGCCGCCGCATCTGGACAGGCGCTGATTACCCGGATAAGGATCTATTTGCGCCTGACCTGGACTGGAGGGAGTTCTCTGACCTGCGCATTCTTCCGGAAGATTGGGCCGCGATGCGCAGCATGCAGGATGGGGCCGCCATTCTGAACGAGGAGGTGGAAATCACCAGCCTGGACGGCTCCCGCCGCATCATCCTCAGCTCAGTTGTGCCCATTTATGACGACCACCAGCAGATCACCGGCGCTGTCGTGGTGAACGAGGATATCACCCTGCGAAAACAGGCCGAGCAGGCGCTGCAGGATTACGCCAGTCAGCTCGAACGCAGCAATCAGGACCTGCAGGACTTCGCATTTATCGCCTCGCATGACCTGCAGGAGCCGCTGCGTAAGATTCGCGCCTTTGCCAGCCTGCTTCAGAATGATTATGGAACCCAGCTGGGCGATCAGGGCTGCAGCTACCTGGAGCGTATGCAGGACGCGGTCATCCGCATGCAGAAGATGATTAACGACCTGCTGGATTATTCGCGCGTGAACACGGGCGCCAACCCCTTCACACAGGTGGACATGGGGCAGGTGGTGCAGGAGGTGCTTTCTGACCTGGAGACCAGCATTGCCGAGAGCCGGGCGCAGGTGCAGATCGACCAGCTGCCCACGCTGGAGGCGGACCCCCTGCAGATGCGCCAGTTGATGCAAAACCTGATCAGCAATGCGATCAAATTCCACCGTCCGGGTGAAGACGTGCGCGTGCATATCTTTGCAGACGGCGGAGACGGCCCGGAGGGAATTACCGGGGATATGGTGCGCATTCACGTGCAGGACAACGGCGTCGGGTTTGATCTCCGCCACCTGGACCGCATCTTCCAGCCGTTTGAGCGGCTGCACGGGCGCGGCACTTTCAAGGGCAGCGGAATCGGGCTGGCGCTGTGCCGAAAAATTGCCGAACGGCACCAGGGGAGCATCACCGCCGTCAGCGCGCCGGGGGAGGGCTCAACATTTACCATCCTCCTGCCGCGCCGGCAGAGTCCGGCAGTGAGTGATGAGGACCTGTGATTGTGAAAAACAGGAAGGAAACTGGCGGGAATGCTCAACGAGGAGGTCGTTGTGAGCGAGAGCAACAGAACGCAGGCGGATGATCCACGTGATATGCTGGAGCGTTAGGCGATGATGAAGCATCGAACAGGATCTTTACCGGTTCTCTTTCCACCAGTCGGCGGCGGCCTGGATTTCGCCGGGGGCCAGCTCGTGCCCTCCAGGCTGCCAGAGGTGACGGACCTGCACGCCTGCCTGCCTGAACATCTGCGCCAGGCGCTCTGCGTTTTGAAGCGGGACGATGGGATCGCGGCGGCCGGAGGACATCCAAACCGGCGTGCCGGACAGATCGGGGAGAGAATCCAGTTCAAGCGGAACCATGGAGCGGAAGAGCAGCGCCCCGTGGATGACCCCCGGATGCAGCAGCATCACGGCTGAAGCGATATTGGCGCCGTTCGAGTAGCCCAGTGCGTAGAGTGAATCCGGCGAGAAAGCGTAAACCTGTGCCGCCTGGCGCAGGAACGCAGCCATATCCGCCGCCTGCCGGCGCAGGTCTGGTTCGTCGAAGACCCCTTCCGCCAGGCGGCGGAAAAAGCGCGGCATACCGTTTTCGGAAACCCGGCCTCGCAGGCTGAGCAGCGCAGCTCCGGGCGCCACCGCACGCGCCAGGGGGATCAGATCGTTTTCATCGCCTCCGGTGCCGTGCAGGACCAGAAGCACTCCCTGACCATCCTGTGAAGGGATCCAGCGGTGGATGAAATAGTTCTCGGGTGAGAAGGGCGTTTCGCCTGCAGTATCCACAGGTTGATTGTAGATGATTGGGAACGCAGCGTCAACGGTTCTGTAACAAACCGCGGTCGTCTGCGTTCCTTATATCAGCGGCCGGGCAGGCCGCGTGTGCTTTTTCACGGGTCTCACAAAGCGGCCGGCTGGGATACAATTGCCAGGAATGTATGTCTCTGACCGGCAGACTGCCCGGAGCGCAGGAGGAGGGAAATGGAATGCCAGCTGCTGCGATCCCACTGTCCGTTTCATTTTTAAGAACAGCATTCCCTTTTCATTCCTCTAGGGAATGGATTCTCACAGGGGCAGGTTTTTGATGCGGGGAGGACACCGAAGAGGAGATGTATGACTGCGTCTGAGTTGAAACTGTCACAGGATGTGAACCCGGCAGAAATCGATACCGCAGCTTCAAATCCATATCACCACTGGCAGAAACCGGAGCAGCCGCCTGAATTACATCAGGACGAGCTTCATGTCTGGCGAGTGCAGTTCGACCTGGAGGTCGAAGCGCCGGAGCATCTGTATGCTGTGCTCTCTCCTGAAGAACGCGAGCGGGCCGGTTTTTTTCACTTTCAGAAAGACCGGGTTCGCTACGTGTCGACGCGCGGCGCCCTGCGCCTGCTGCTGGCGCGCTACTTAAATCTGCGGGCGGAGGATCTGCGCTTCGAGACCAACGCGCACGGGAAACCGTATCTGGACGGGGGAGATGTACGCTTCAACGTTTCCCACTCCGGGCAGGTGGCGCTCCTCGCGTTTGCGCGCGGCCGCGAAGTGGGTGTGGACGTGGAGTTCCTGCGCCCGGGGCTGATCGATGCGCATATCGCCGAGCGCTATTTCTCTCCGGCCGAGGTGGCTGCCCTGCAGGCTCTGCCGCCGGAGCAGCACAGGGAGGCTTTTTTCAACTGCTGGACGCGGAAGGAGGCATATATCAAGGCTGTGGGGCAGGGGCTGTCGATTCCCCTGGACAGTTTTGAAGTCTCGCTGGAGCCCGGGAAACCGGCCGCGCTGCTGGTCACCCGTCCGGACGCGCAGGAGGCCAGACGCTGGTCGATGTTTGCCCTGCAGCTGGGGCCGGGGTATGCCGGTGCGGTGGTCGTTCAGGGACAGGATGTGGACCTGCGCTGCTGGGAATGGACGGGATAGTGAATGGCAGGGAGCGCAGCCATACCCGTACAATTTCACAATATTATGTCGAATCTGCCGTAGGGGCACGGCAGTGGAAAGGAACAGCAGCGGGTGGGGACAGTTGTCTGTACTATGAGTAATACTTAGAACGCAGCGCAGCCGTGCCCGCACATTTTGCTGAGGAATGAGTGCACGGCCGCGCGTCCCTGTTGACATGTGGCTGCGGGCACGGCAGCGGATTTGCAAAGGACAGGGGCAAGGCAGGCTGGCAGGCCGGTCGAATGTCCCCGTGCACCGGTTGCCGTGCCCCTACAGGTGAGGCGTGTAATATTATGTGAGGCTGCAGGGCCACGGAACTGCAGATGAACGCTGCACAGTTGGAAACAGGTTCCTGTATCATGAGCGGTACGAGGAGCGCGGCGCAGCCGTAACCGTTCACAGCTAACCACGAAACCTGGCATTCATACAGCAATCCGGATCATGCACGATTTCCTGTGGTCAGGGGCATGTTAGGAACACGGTCACTTGCCCTTGAGATGCGGGTTGTTGAGAATATACGCCTCGATCCTCTTTAATTCCACTTCGCTGCGTACAACATGCTCGTAGTAGTTCCTTTGCCAGACTGGATGCCGGGGCGCTTGATTCTGGCATTGGAGAGCCAGGGTCACGGATGCTTTATAGGATCGAATGATCGTGGGCAGTGATCCCGCAACTGGTTTACCGAACTGTTCTGGCTGGTTTTCCTGATGTTGTGGATGATCACGAGTCTCTTGAAAGATGAGGATTCTGTGCAGGTGATTGGGCATGAAGGTAAATACCCCCAGGGAAAGGGATGGAAAACGCCGGGGCAGACGCATCCACTGGCTCAGGGCAGCCCGTCCGATCTTGCTGAGGTACATACTGCCGTCTCTGATTTCTCCGAATAAAGGGAGCCGCTGATAGGTCAGTAGAGTAACGAAGTAAGCTCCGGGCTGGGTGTAGTCATACCCCTGGAGCCGCATGGAACGCCGGTTGGGTCTGGAGGGATTGGATGGGCTCATCAGCGGAGGCAGGTTGGTGGAGCCGTAACAGATGGTATCAATTGTATCCCGAATTTGGGACAGCACAGTGAGAAGGACAGCGTTATATGCCGGAATTATCGCACTGTCAAATTAGCGCTGGTAATGCGAAGAACCACGTACTTGTTCGAGCGTTCTTTATGACTAGGGTTAGTGGCAAGGCTGTGGGTCCGCATGGAACCAGGGCATTGACGGCTGCATGGTTGATCGCCGGTCCTACTGCACCGGTTGTCGTGCCCGTAAATTTACTGCAATATTATGTCAAATCTGCCGTAGGGGCACGGCAATGGAAAGGAACAGCAGCAGGTGGAGACAGATGTCTGTACTACGAGCGATCCTTAGAACGCAATGCAGCCGTGCCCGCATGTCTGGCAGACGGCGGGTATTGTTGGCCGCAGGGCCTTCAGGAAGAACTCGCTTCCAGCGCGGCGATCACCTGGGAAATGCGAGTGCGCAGGCGCTTCGGTGGGTACGGCAGCCAGGCCTCCAGCAGGGGGATATACTTCGGATTACCGGATTTGCGCAGCAGCTCGAGCAGGTTTTCGAGCACCTCGGGATCAACCGACTCCAGATAGCTCAGATCATAAGGCTGTTTGCCGGATTCGAGGATTTCATCGAACTCCATGCGCAGCTCCTGCGCATAGGTTTTCTTCTCGATCTCCCAGCCTTTTTCTGTTAAATCCAGCACGGGTGCGCGGGATCCGGGTGCGAGCAGCAGAAAACCGTGCTGGATCATCCAGTTGACCCGTTTTTCAATCTCCTCCTCGCTGAGCTCTTCGTAATACCCGTACAGCGGATTTTCGTTCAGCCCGCGGTGGAGGATCTGCCTGTCGTCCGCGCCCTTCAGGACTTTGATGAGCATCTCTTTCCCGCCGGCCCCACGGGTATCGTCCGCAGCGCGCAATATGGCGATGATCTCGTGTTCGGGCAGCCTGCGCACACCGCGTGTATCCGGTTTCTGGTCGGGGCGCTGTGATTTGGGACTCATAACGGTTCGTGCTCCTTTTATGCGCGTTCTTCAACGGTGGTCAAATGACCAGAACCGGGGCTGTGAAATGATCAGGATAAAATCAACAGGTCCGGACAGCAGTACCGGGGTAGTTGATTGCACATGCAGGCTGACAGCGAGGTTAAGGCTGTGCGCCCTGCGTGCCGCGATCCTGCAGCCTGAGCGCTTCGACGATCTCAGGGTGCGGCTGCCAGCGGCCGTCGATCAGGACCTGGCGATCCCAGGGGAAAATGACGAGCACGTCGGTCTGGAGGGCGTAAGCTTCAGGGAATGGTTTCGCCCAGGAGTGGGTGACGAGAGCGGCGGAGAGCACCAGGCGGGCACCGCGCTGGCGCGCCCGATCAGCAACCAGGGCCAGGGTTTCACCGCTGTCGGCGATCTCATCCACCACGGCAGTCACCTTACCCGCAATTTCATCAGGCACATCGACCTTCCAGACCGGGTGCGTATAGATGACGCGGTCTTTCAGGCGGCGCGTCACGCGCACGGGGAAAAGCTCACAGCGCAGCGCTGCCGCCGCGGCTGCAGCCGGGAAAAGGCCGGCGCGGGCGATCCCCAGGATGACTTCCACCCCCGCCTGGGCCAGTTTCTCAGACAGCAGGGCGCTGAGCTCAGCAAAACGCTCCCACGAGATCTCCTCTACCCCCTGGCGGTGAGCGTAATCATAGCTTTTCATATCGATCACAGGCCTCCTTTATCGTGACTGACCCCTAATTTTAACGCAGATGAGAAAAAAGCCGCCGGATCCCTCCCGCGGCCTTGAAATCACAGCCTCTTACCGTTCACGCTTGATTGTGCCCGGGTTACTGCCCGTCATCTGCAGCGGATGCGTAGGGGTGGTTGAGCAGCTCCCACTCAGAGACCGGCCAGTAGACGGCTTCTGCGCGGCCGATCACCTGATCGAGGGATACAAAGCCCCAGATGTGTGAGTCGGAAGAAGTATTGCGGTTATCTCCCAGGACGAAGAGCTGCCCTTCGGGCACTACCCAGGAATCCTCATAGCGCGGCGAGTCTTTGATATACGGTTCATGGAGGAGATTTCCATTGACATAAACCCTGCCGCCGCGGATCTCGACCGTATCCCCAGGCAGGCCGATGATGCGTTTGATGTAAGGCTCTTCAGGATCGAAGGTCTGCTCGAACACGATGATATCGCCGCGCTGTGGTTCGCCGAACTTGTAGGCCAGTTTATTCACCAGCACAAATTCGCCCGCGTACAGGGTGGGCTGCATGCTGATCGACTCAACCTGAACCCTGACCGACACCAGATTAATCAGCGCGAAAATTAACCCAGCCAGCACCACCGTTTCGAGCACCTCGCGCAGAAAACTCTTCGCTGCGCCGCTCCGGGGTGTGGCAACAGGTTCAGTCTCCCGTTCGTGCGGGAGCGGTGAAAAATGATAATCATCCATACGGTAAACCCGGCAGTGTCCTGACTGGTCAGCCGATAAAGTCTTACTTTTCGCTAGTATAACACCGCTTTTCGGGCTGCCGCCTGCTGGAATTGTTGGTTCTCATGATCGTTTCAGAAAAGACTTACGACAGGTTTCACCTTCCGGCGACCTGCGGACCGGGCTCTCCCTGCCACAGCGTGCGCATCTCGGCGCTGTTCTGCAGCAAATCCTCCAGCCTGCCTTCCGCTTCGATGCGCCCTTCCTTCAAAACGATGATCCAGTCTGCCCGGCGCAGCGCTATGCGGCGGTGAGATACGGCCAAAATGGCGGCCGGCCCTGCTTCTGCCGCAGGTGTGCTGTCCAGGGACTGCTGCGGCCGCAGCCCGTCCCAGAGCATGCGCTCCGTCTCCACATCCAGGGCGCTAGAGAGGTCGTCGATCACCAGAACCTGTGCGTCCTGGACCAGCATGCGCGCTGCCGCGACGCGCTGTACCTGCCCGCCAGACAGGCGCACCCCGCGCGGTCCCACCAGGGTGTCCAGGCCGTTATCCAGCGAGGCTATGTCGGGTTCCAGCACGCTGCGGCGGAGTGCGTTTTGAAGCCTTTCTTCTTCTAGGTCCCTGCCGAGCAGGATATTGCGGCGCAGCGATTCGCTGAACAGGCGCGGTCTCTGCGGCGTGTAGGCCAGGCGCGGCGGGCGCAAAAAGGACTCTGGGCTGCTGACCGGTTCGCCGTTCCAGCGAATTTCCCCCTGCTGCATGGGGAGCAGACCGAGCAGTACACGCAGCAGGGTGGACTTGCCGCTGCCGATGCGTCCGGTGATGACCGTGAAAGAGCCGCGGCGCAGGGTGAGATTGACCTTCTCAATGCCGCGCTCCGAACCGGGATAGCGGTAGTTCAGTCCGCGCACTTCCAGGCTTTCGAAGGGCGCATCTTCCCGGGCAGCCGGTTCCGGTGGCTCCGTCCCCGGATAGTCCCCAACCAGCGCTGCAGGCGGTTCCGGGTGGACCATTTCCATCAGGCGGCCGATGGCGACCTCCTGTTCCTTGTAGTCGCCGTAGAAAGTGCCCAGCTCGGAAGGCACCTGTACCACGAGCCACAGGTAGCTGATAAAGAGGGCGAAATCGCCCACGGTGAAATTTCCGGACGTGAGCGCGCTGCCGGCGAAGAGCAGGATGACGCCGGTGCCGAAGGTTACTGCGCTGTCGTTAATGGAGTACAGCAGGCCCAGGAACAGCTCCTCGCGCAGTGCCATGCGCCGGCGCCGGTCGCTGAGGGTATCAAAGCGGCGCACGAAATGATCTTCCGCGCCGGCCACCTTCACCGCCTGCACTGCATCGAACGTCTCACCCAGGAAGCCCGTCACCACATCGTTCGCTTCGCTGGTCGCCAGGCTGTAGGCCATGATGCGGCCCCAGGCCAATCGGGTGAGGCCCATGATGGCGAACAGCGGCACGAAGATGAGCAGGGTGATCCCGAGATGGATGCGCGCCATGATCACCACCGCGATTGCGGCTGCCACCCATTTGCCGAACTGGTCGGGCAGCCAGGTGGGGAAATCTGAGACCTCTCCCACATCATCGCGAAAGCGGTTGATCGCCTCCCCGGAGGAGATGGGCAGCGGCTGGTCGGACGGCCGCCGCAGGATGCTGGCCAGCAGGCGGCTGCGCAGCAGCGCGGCGACCAGAACCCGGAAGGTCCAGCCGTACCACTCCGCGCCCAGGCCGGCGCACAGCCGGGCGACGGCCACGCCGATAAACAGAGCGATCAACCCCCAGAGGCTGAAAGGAGTAAACAGCGCCGGGCCGGTTTCACCGCTCAGACGATCGAAGACTGCTTTTTCGATCAGTCCCGGCAGCACCTCCACCCCTAACACGACCAGTGTGAACAGGCTGTGAACCAGGAAGACGAACGGCTGATACCCGACCAGCTGCATGTTGAAGCGCAGCGTGGAGACGGCCGGGCGAACCTTTCCTTCTGCAGTAGAAATATCAGACATAAGGGATCTCCTCTACTGCAGCCTGTTCGCCCGGCTGCAGCCATTCTTCCAGCCCGGTTTGCAAAAGGTGGTGGAAGCGGCTCTGCGGGTCCGCGGCCAGCTCCAGGCGCGGCCCGTATTCGAGCACGCGCCCGTTCTCCAGGATCAGGATCTCGTCGGCGCGCTGCACGGTGTGCAGGCGGTGGGCGATGATGATCGCCGTGCGTTCGCGAAGCAGCCGGTCTACCGCTGCCTCCATCAGAGACTCGGTGACCGGGTCCAGATGAGAGGAAGCCTCATCCAGGATCACCAGTCCCGGCTTTTTCAGAAACACACGGGTAAAGGCGACGAGCTGTGCCTCGCCCACAGACAGGCCGTATCCGCCGGCCTGCAGCCGTGTATCCAGACCGTCCGGCAGGCGTGCCAGCCAGGAATCCAGGCGCACCTCGTGCAGGGCGCGCAGCAGGTCATCATCGCTCAGAGTCGGGTTGAACAGGGTCAGGTTCTCGCGCAGGGTAGCACCGAAAATCTGTACATCCTGGGTGACCAGCCCGATGCGGCTGCGCAGGTCGTCCAGGGGCAGGGAGCGGAGGTCCAATCCGTTCAGCATGACCGCGCCGGCGCTGGGATCATACAGGCGGAAGAGAAGGCGCGTGAGGGTGGTCTTTCCGCTGCCGGTGCGTCCCAGCACACCCAGAACCTTTCCCGGTTCGAGCAAGAATGAGACATTCTCGAGGACAGGCGGGCGGCTGTTCTCGGTTTCGTAACGAAAGGATACCCCGCGGAATTCAACTGCAGGCGGGGCATACGGCGGTTGTGACGCCGCAGACTGCTGTCTGCCTGTAAGTGCAGCTGGTAGAGGATCCTCTCTCTCATTTGCGGGGTCTTTCACCTCTGGCTGCAGGCTGAACAGCGCGTGGATGCGGCCCAGGCTGGCGGAGGAGAGCTGGAAGTCCTGGAGCTGCTTCTGCAGATCGATCAGGGGCTCGGAGATCATGCCCGTGTAGAAGACGATCAGGTAAGCGGCGCCCAGCGTTGCCTCGCCGCGCGTATACAGGGCGATGCCCAGCGCCAGGCCGAAGGCATGCCCACCGGCGAACAGCAGCCGGGTGAGGTTGACCATGAGACTGTCCAGCAGGAAAGCCGCCCGGATGCGCTGCAGGTATATGTGCGCCAGTTCCTGCAGGCGGCGCAGGGTATACGGTCCAGCCCCCAGGGCGCGGATCTCTTCCGCGCCGGAGATGCGCTCTTCGATGAACCCGTTCTGCCACGCTTCCGCCTCACGCAGGTCTGCCCAGCGAGCCACCGCCCGGTGGTGCAGCCGGCTCAAGATCAGCCCGACCAGCAGCGAGTAGAGGCTCAGCGCTATACCCAGACGCAGGTCCTCTCGCAGCAGCAGGATCAGGATACCGATGACCAGCAGGGCGCTGCCGGCCACCTGAAGGACAAAGCGCGAAAAGTAATTGGCCAGGGTGGATACATCTCCGTCCACGCGTTCAATTAGCTCACCCGGCGTGTGCTGTTTGTGGAAAGACATGTCCAGCCGCAGGCAGTGGCGGAGCAGGTCTTTGCGCAGGTCGTTCGTCGCGCCCCAGCCCAGGCTGGATGAAAGCAGGCCGGCGCAGAGCGCCAGGATGCGCTGGACCACAGCGAAGCCGATGTACAGCGCAGCGGCAGACAGCAGCACCTTCTGCCCGCTGCCCTCCCGGGCGCGGTCCAGAAAGTAGCGGATCACCTGGGGGTTGAGCAGCTGCAGGCCAATGCTGCCGGAGAGCAGCAGCGCCAGCAGCACAAACTGCCCGCGGTACGGATGCATGTAGCGCAGGAAATACTTGAAAGATATTCGCAGACCGGAAGGGTCGTTCATGAACTGCCCCAACATCCTCATCAGCCCCGGCTGGGACCCCTGCAGGCGCAGAGTCAGCCGGAGCAGTCATACAGTGCCCCGCAACAGCACACGCAGCCCAACCCGTCCAGGATATCGAACGCTGCGGGTGGGGAGGTGTTAAATCGAAACGGTCACGGGGCAGGTGCGCACGTGACCGCTGAGTTTGGCGATGGATAAGGAAGCGGGTTGAATCCCCCAGAACGCTCTTCCGGTTTTCAGGCCAGGACTGCCCGTACGGGCAGGAGAAAAGAGAAAACGGAAAAGGCGATCAGCCGGTCAGCAGGCGCACCCGTGATTATAAATTTTCGTCAGGATGGTGGTTGGAATTGACATGTGGGAACCCTCCCTGGCCTGAAATATGGAACTTGTGTGAGTTTAGCAAATTGTACGAGATTGTCAAGCAGGAATTTTCCCGCGCCAGGGTCGGTTGTGTGTGCAGCAGGGCGCGGACGAGAGCAGATGTGCGCAGGTGGGAGGGAGGCTCACAGCGTCACTTTGATACTGCAGTGCAGCATGAGCACTCTGTTGATTCTGTCCCTCACGCGTCTACGGGCATGAGGTGCAGGGAACAGCCAAAGTAAAGGCCTGATTGTCATCAGGAAGAAAAAACCGCAATTCATCGCAGCGCCGTACCCACTCCGAAATCTGGAAATTACAGGTACTATCTGGGGGTAATGGAATCTCCTGCTGTTGTATGATGAGAGAAGTGGAGGCAGGTTCATACCACTTTTATTAAAAAAGAAAACCCCTTCCCCGAGCCGGGAAGGGGTTCGATCTAAATATCGGTTTGGGGTCAATAATTGACCACAATATCGCAGTACGTCTCATCGGTGGTCTGGTCCTTGAGACACACGTTGACGTACAGCAGGTGTTCCAGTTCTTTCGGCAAATCGAACACCCCGCGCACGGACCGCTTGGCCGGGATTCTCAAAGTACCGACGACAAACCAGCCTCCGGCGATGCGGTCGGGGTTGCGGACTCTGACCTTCACAAAGCTTTTCTGATCGAAGTTCGAGGCATCCACAAAAATGCGGTCTCCGGCTACGGTGAAGACCACCCGGGCTTTCGGGTTGGTTGGTTCTTCATCTTTGTCGCTGCGGCGGCTGCGGCGCTCGCTGGCCGGCCGGTCGCTGTCGTCCAGATAAAGGCCGGCAGGTGGGATGCACAGCCACATCCCCGCTTCCAGGTCGCTGGGGTCCTTCAAGTTGTTTGCCCGGGCAATTTCCTTCCACTTCACACCGAACGTCTTGGCAATATAGACCGAAGTGTCGCCCTTCTTGACGGTGTAGTAGGTCCGGCAGGTTGCTGCGGCAGCCGGAGTTTGCGGCAGCGCGGCCGCCAGCATGGAAACGAGCACGAGCATGCTGACGATGACTAGGCGCGCATTCAGGTTCGCCTTCATTTTTTCATCTCCTTTGGTCCTTTATTTTCTTTTCTCCTGTAAAGCCCGGCGCAGTCCTGTATAGGATATACGGCTGATCTGGACAGATGGTTCGACGGGCTGTGCAAAGTGTACACTTTGCCGCTGCAATTATAATGCGGGTTTGGACGTTCCCAGGCACGGAAGCAAATGCAGGCCGCCGGTATCGCTAGTTGTGCATCCGTTTCCGCACTTTGGGGCTGAAGAGGCCGGTTTCTCCGTTGGCAACCCGGTGGATGGTATCGACCAGATGCAGCACGGTGTCATCCTTGGTCAGATACCCGGCGGCGCCGTAATCGAGCACCCCGTGGACAAACTCTTTTTCAATATACGCTGAGAGCACCAGCACGCGTACGGGATCCGGTATATCCTGTAGTTTCTGCAGTACGCCCAACCCGTTCAGGTTCGGCATCTCCATATCCAGCAGCAGGATATCAGGGTGGTGGTTTTTAATAAATTCCAGCGCTTCATACCCATCTGCCACTTCACCGACGACTTCTATTTGAGAAGAACGTTCCAGTAAGCGCCGAATACCTGTTCGGACACCAGGAGTGTCATCTGCAATGAGTACCCTGATTTTTTTCATCAGAAAATGGAATGCCTCCAAGCGAACCTGTTACTTGAAGGTCGTCGTGCTGTTCTCACATACGACGGACCGAAGCTGACCCCCATTGATCTGCGTTCCTTTGTTCGTCGGGCTCATTATATCAAAAATAAAAATTGTATGACATATTATTGCCGCCGAACAGGACTTTTTCCGGTGAATCGAACAATTCCCTTGAAAGCTATCCTTGTGAGAGGCGGCTGTCTTCATA
>JAAYXE010000181.1 GCA_012516075.1 Chloroflexota bacterium
CCGCCCAGAACGAGCCGCCGCCCCAGGAACCTCCTCCCCAGAAGTTTCGCCCGCAGTCGGGAATGTCCTGGTTCTCGTTGTCCGTCCCGTATCCAATCGTATAGATCCGGATTCTGCGCTCCACCGCCAGCTGCGCCGCTTCCAGCGGGTGCGGGCCAGCGTTGCTCACCCCGTCCGTGAGCAGCACGATAATGGCTGGCGCGTAAGGTTCATCCAGGTCGGCCCCTGTGTCTGGCAGCACCTGTTCATCTGTGGCCGGCACATTATCGACTATTTCTGCAATCGCATCCAGCGCTTCAATAATCCCGCTGCCGATGGCCGTTCGCCGCCCGGTCGTCAGGCCGGCAATGGCTGTTTCCAGCATTTCTTGATCGTTTACCGGCGGCTGGACCAGCTCGCCAAAACCGGCGAATGCAACCACGCCCCCGCGTGTGGTGGGCGGCTGCCGCTTCAGGAAAGAAACTGCGGCTTCTTTTGCGGCCTCCAGCCGGTTGGGCGGGATATCGGTCATACACATGCTGCGCGAGACGGCCAGCGCCAGGATCACCGTCGCCTGCCCGGCCGGCACCTGCACCACCGCTGCCGGGCGCGCAAATGCGAGCGCCATCGTCGTCAGAGCCATCAGGAACAGCATAAAGGGGAGATGACGCCGCACCCAGGAGTGGCGCGGCAGCGCCTCGCGCACCAGCGCCAGGCTGGAATAGCGCACTGTAAACCGCCGCCGGCGCCGGATCATCCAGATGTACACACCTGCGATCAGGGGTATCAGTCCCAGCAGGACCAGCCCCCCTGGCCAGAGGAAATTCATCCACCACCTCCCTGCACGACCATACCGGGCGCCTTCACGGCAGGCGGCTGAACCACAAAAGCGATAACAGCCCGCCGGCCAGAAATACCAGTATGCTGGCGCCGGCAAAAATCGAAGTCACTTCCATCTCTTCCGCCTTCACCACAAGCTGCGGAATGAGATTGGCATACACCTCCTGCAGCTCTTCTTCATTTTCAGCATGGTAGTAGGTTCCGCCGGTGAGCTGTGCAATCTGCTGCAGCAGTTCCTCATTTAACTGGGTGTGGACGCTGAAGCCGTTGATGTCCAGCGTTGACCCTGCCGGGCTGCCGATGCCGATTGTGTAGATGCGCACCCCACGGTCCACAGCCGCCTGCGCCGCTTCCAGGGGATCGGGGGGTTCGTTGTTGTCGCCATCGGTCAGCAGCACGATCGCCGCCGGTGCGTAGGTGCCTTCCGGCACAGGTGTCGGCGTGGGCGCTGCTTCGACCTCCGCGCCTTCTTCCGCGGTCTGCGCCAGAGGGCTCTCTCCCAGACTTACCAGGATCGCGTTTAACGAAGCGAAAATCCCCTGTGCCAGCGATGTTCCCCGCTGCGGTTCCAGCCGGTCGATGGCCGCGAAGATCATCTCCTGTTCGCTCGTCGGCGCCTGCACCGAAAAGCCGCTGTCGCTGAAGGCGACCAGTCCGATCAGCACGCTGGACGGCTGGTTCTGTACGAACTTTCGGGCAGCTTCTTTTGCCGCTTCCATCCGTGTGGGCGCCAGATCGTCCGCCGCCATGCTGCCCGATACGTCGAATGCCAGGATCACCGTTCCTTCCACTCTCGGCAGGCTGACGGTCGCCTGCGGCCGCGCCATGGCGATCAGCAATATGATCAGCCCGGCAAGGAATAACAGCGCCGGAACATGACGCCGTACCCCGAGCTGCTGCCCACCTGCTCCCTGAACCAGCCCCAGGCTGCCGTAGCGCGCCACAAGCTGTTTCCGCCGCTGCTGCAGCCGCAGGTACAGCAGGACCAGCAGCGGAACCAGCAGCAGGAGTAACAGCATCGCTGGCCAGATGAATGACATATCTCCTTCCGTTTCCGTCCGGGCTGCCCGGTATCAGTGGCGGCGCTGCTGTCGCAGCGTGGCAAACCGCACGATGGCTCTTACCAGGTCATCCCCCGTTGACAGGGAGAGCACATCCACCCCGGCCTTCTTGAATGCCGCTTCCAGCGCGGCCTCGCGCTGTACGGCTGCCTGCCGGAAGCGCTGGCGGAACTGCCGGTCGTGTGTGTCCACATACATCTGCTCGCCGGTCTCCGCATCTTCCATCACGATCAGGCCGATGTCTGGCAGTTCCAGCTCGCTCGGATCCCACAGGCGCACGGCTAGCACCTCGTGCCGCTGGTTAAGCAGGGCCAGCGGTTTTTCCCAGCCCGGCTGGCTGATGAAATCAGACACGATCAGCACCAGCGAGCGCTTCTTGATCGCCCCCATTGCGCCGTACAGCAGCTCGGCCAGGTTGGTAAACGGCGCCTGGGGCAGGCGCGGTGCTCGCAGCAGGTCGTTGACCAGACGCAGCACCTGCAGCCGCCCGCCCCGGGGTGGGATCGTGTGTTCGATCCGTCTGCCGTAAAACATCGCCCCCACCCGGTTGCCGTGCCGGGTGAGCAGGCGTGCAATTGTCGCCGTGAAGTCTATGAGCATGGTGCGCTTCTGGTTGTGCACCGTGCCAAAGTCCACCGACGGGCTCAGATCCAGCAGGAACCAGGCCGTGATCTCCCGGTCCTCCACGTACTGCCGCACATACGGCGAATTCATCCGCGCTGTCACATTCCAATCGATGTAGCGAATGTCATCCTCGGGCTGATATTCGCGCAGGTCGGCAAAGTCCAGCCCAAACCCGTAGAACAGGCTGCGGTAATCGCCCTGCAGCAGGCCGTCCAGCCGGCGGATGACCTGCCAGTCCAGGCGCTGTAAGATGCGCTCAGGCGTTAACGCGTGTCCGGGCTGGCTCATGGAGCGGTACCACCGGTGCAGGAATATGTTCCAGGATCTGGTTTAGCAGGTCGTCTGCCGTCACGTTGTCCGACAGCGCCTCATACGAGAGCACCAGACGGTGGCGCATCACATCCAGTGCCATATCTCTCACGTCCTGGGGCAGCGCGTAGCGCCGCCCGCGCACGAATGCCAGCGCCTTCGCCGTGAGGATCAGGTTGATCGAAGCACGCGGGCTGGCACCAAAAAGGATGTAATGATCCAGGTCTTTGATGCCGAATGTCTGGGGGCTGCGGGTGGCGGTCACCATGCGCACCGCATACTCGATCAGGGCCGGGTCCACATACACCTTATCGACTTCTTTCTGCAGGTCGATGAGCTGCTCGGTGGTCAGCACTTTCTGAACCGGCTGCACCGTGCTGGTCAAGCGCTCGACAATCACGAATTCTTCCGTAGGGCTCGGATACCCGACCAGCACTTTCAGCATAAACCGGTCGACCTGGGCTTCAGGCAGCGGGTAAGTGCCTTCGGTCTCGATCGGGTTCTGCGTCGCCAGCACCAGGAAGGGGTTGGGCACCGCGTAGGTCTCTCGCCCGATGGTCACCTGCCGTTCCTGCATGACCTCCAGCAGAGCGCTCTGCACCTTGGCCGGTGCCCGGTTGATCTCATCGGCCAGCAGCAGATTGGTAAAGACGGGGCCCAGAGACGTGTTAAACTCCCCGGTTTTCTGGTTGTAGATGCGCGTGCCTACCAGGTCAGCCGGGACCAGGTCAGGGGTGAACTGGATGCGCTTGAACTCCCCGCCAATGGCATCGGCCAGCGTCTTGATCGCCATGGTTTTGGCCAGGCCCGGCACCCCCTCCACCAGGATGTGCCCTCGGGCCAGCAGCGCGACCACCAGCCGCTCCAGCAGGTTATCCTGCCCGACGATCACTTTTTTCACTTCATACAGCACCCGCTCCATGGGCAGTTCACTGCGTGATTTCGTGCTCTGTTCCATTGCCCCTCTCTTTCAAGAAACCTTCTATGTACGTTTACGAATGATTACGTAACTCTGGATCCGGTTTTCTGCCTTCCCCCTGAAGAAATTAATGCGGCGGCAGACCTGCAGCCTCTGCCGCCGTGCTGATCGGAACCGCAAAGCCGATCCCTATGAACACATCCTGCTCGGTCGGGTTCACAATCCCGACCACGATGCCAACCACCTGTCCGTAGCGGTTGAGCAGCGGGCCTCCCGAGTTTCCCGGGTTTACCGCAGCATCCACCTGGATTAATCCCTCCAGCTTCAACCCCTCGTCGGGCGGTTGAAAGGAGCGGTTAAAACCGGAGATCACTCCGGCGCTCATCGAGCCGTACAGCCCAAACGGGTTGCCCACCACAAACGCTTCATCGCCTACCTGCATTGCGCCAGCGCTGCCCAGCACCGCCGGGATCACCTGCTCGGGAAGCGTGTCTGCACTCAGGACGGCGATGTCGTTTTCCGGTTGGGCAGCGGCGATCCGGGCGGTTGAGCGTGTCCCGTCGTAAAACAACAGCTCGATATCCAGCGCATTTTCAACTACGTGCAGGCTGGTCAGAATTTCGCCGCTCTGGTTGATGATCACCCCGCTGCCCAAACCATCCTCGCTCTCTCCGCTCGCGTTCCGGCCGTAAGTTTGAATCAACACCAGGGAAGGCCGGATGATCTCGTATACGCGCCTCGAATAGGCAGGCGGCGGAGTCGCAGAAGCCATGGCAGCCGCCACAGCATCGTTCACTTCACGCATCGTAATTTGAGGCTGGCTGGGGAAGACCAGGTTATAAAGCAGGAGCGCCACCAGGGCCGTGAGCACACCCGAAGCGAAGGGCAGTATCCTTCGCGCAAGCTGACGCACCCGTTCAGACGCCGGGCCCACGGTGCTTCACTCCTGACGGTAAAACTTCGCTCATTCGATTTCCACCCATAAATGTAACGAGCACGATTAACTTTGCATACCGCTGGTCATCACATTAAAAACGGTAAATCACTATAAGCATTTTCCCTGAATCGCAAATGAGAAAAACCTGAGGAGAATCTGAGAACCGGCCGGGTGAACTTTATATTTCTACCCAGCCCTCCTCATCCAGCAGCGGATCTCTGCCTCCCTCAGGGCTGATGAACAGATTTTCCGCTGAGAACAGGTCCTGCAGATGGATGAAATAAGCCGCCAGGGCACTGAACTGCTCCAGGTCATTGGTCTCCGCCGAGAACACCTGGTCGCTCCACCACACCACCTCCAGGGCGGCCTTCTCTGCATCAACCTGGTGAATGACCATATGGATATCCAGGTCGAAGGCATCCGAACGCCAGGCATAATTGACGCTCAGTTCCTCGATCCTGCCTTCCTTCAATCCCTCCAGGTGACCGGCGAAATCGTCTAGCGAGATGAATTCCGGTTCGTCTTTCCTGTCGCTGAAAATCGCCGTGATGCGAAAATTCTCCGTCTCCTCTGCCAGCGCACGCAGCCCGGGCAGCAGCGCTGCAGCACGCACATTGACCAGCAGTGCAATGTTCGGAGAACCGTCGAACTCCGTTATCCAATCCCTGGCTTCCCTCCAGGCCTGCTCCACTCTTTTTTTCAGTGCAGGGTCTGAGACCACCATATCTTCAATCCGTCTCACCACTTTCCATGGTTTTATCCGCTTGCTGGCCCCCTCTGCAGCCCATTGTACCGCGCAAAAGCCTGAAAGAAAACATGAAGCAGTGGAGATCATTTGGTTAAGATCGTGCTAACCCCACGCGCGCAGCTATTGACACCAAAGTTAAACATGTTAATATCAATACGGAGGGCTTCTGAAAATGTCTAGACAGCTTCTCTCCATTATAGGGGGTATTATACATTGAGCTTCACGACGGCCGGAAAATCTTCATACTGAAGGAGCAGTGACCGCGAGCGGCTGATTTGGGAAAACCGCATGACCGTTCCTCGATGCGCTCCACACGATATCAGCAGATGGGTATTGGGTGGTGAGCTGATGCGAATTTCCAGGATGACCAGCAGTATATTCTGTTTTGTTAACATCCACGTATTCTTTCCACCATCGGCCAGCAGTGGATCAGATCAGGATTTAGCAGACGACCAGGGGGTAAGCCTGTCTGCTCCAGACGCATTGCAACCCTTTCATTCTCAGCTGCACAGGAATTCGAGGGCCGCATCAAGCTGTACCACACCGGATACGGCTGCAGCCACCCGTCATTAATCCATCACGCCAACCACCAGGAGGGCTTTACATTGGACAGGGAACTGGAAATACAGCACACCGATGTTGTGCAGAAAACCGAGCTCCAGGCAGTGCTCACCGGCAGCGATAAATCTGCTCTGCGGAAATATCAGGAGATTTTCATCGGTTCGACCAGGCTGCTGGACCTGCTCAGGTATGAGCTGATCACCACCCTGATCAGCCCGCTACCTGGGGCGCTGGGTTTCTTCCTGCGCAAACTCTTTTTTCCCCTGCTGTTCCACAAAGTCGGCCGTAATGTGGTGTTCGGCAGATCGATCACCATCCGCCACCCACACAAAATCTCTATCGGAGACAACGTCATCATCGACGACTATGCCGTCCTGGATGCCAAAGGGGACGACAGCCGGATCGAAATCGACAGTGATGTCATCATCGGCCGGGGTACGGTCTTGAGCTGCAAGGGCGGGATCCTTTCGATCGGCAGCAGCACCAATATCGCCATGCAATGCTTTATTCAGTCGGGAAAGAAGACGGTAATCGGAAAGAATGTCCTGTTTGCTGCGTACTGCTACGTGATCGGCGGCGGCGATCACCTCACCAGCCGCACCGATATCCCCATCATCGCCCAGGGCCAGGTGGTCCGGGGCATCACCATTGAGGATAACTGCTGGATAGGCGCCGGGGTGAACGTGCTCGACGGCACACGCATCGGCCGCGACTCCATTATCGGCGCCGGAGCAGTCGTAAACAGAGACATACCGGAGTTCAGTATTGCAGTAGGTGTACCAGCCAGGGTTACGCGGCGGCGTACCCCCGTGGTTGATGAATGGTAGCAAAACGCATAAACCAATCTGTGTTGACTTAATGGTAGGCAAGTGGGCAGATACTCTGCGGTTCAGACCGGTTACTTACAGGAGCAATAAAGGAGGCTGGCCGCACACGATAATGCTGCCCTGGGAGGTAGACAATGTCAAGGACGACTTTTGTTACCGGAGCAACCGGCTTTGCCGGAAACCACCTGACCCGGGCTCTGGTCAAACGAGGGGACCGGGTAAAAGTTCTGGTACGCTCTCAGGAGAAGTTGAATGGCTTACTGGATCTCGGCGTCGAACCCGTCATCGGAGATCTCACTGGCGAACTGCCTGAAGATATGCTCGCCGGAGTGGATACCGTTTTCCATCTGGCGGCTGCATTTCGCAGCGAAGACAAACCCGCAGATTATTTCTTTAAAGTAAACACGGAAGGGACAGAGCGTCTGCTCGAGGCCGCCTATCGCTGCGGCGTCTCGCGCTTTGTCCACTGCAGCACCATCGGCGTTCTCGGGCACATCGAAAACCCTCCCGCCGATGAAAAGGCCCCCTACAACCCACACGACCATTACCAGATGTCGAAAATGCTGGGCGAACAGCGCGCCCTGCAGTTCTACCGTGACCACGGCCTGCCGGTGACGGTGGTGCGCCCGGGTTCCATCTACGGGCCGGGGGATATGCGCCTGCATAAACTGTTTAAGGCCATAAACCGCCAGATCTTCCGCATGATCGGCAAAGGCGAAAACCATTTCCATCTGGTGTATATCAAAGACCTGGTAAACGGTTTTCTCCTTGCCGAGGAGAAGGATGAAGCCCTGGGCGAGGTTTTCATCATCTGTGGTGAGCAGCCGGTGCAGGTTAAAGAACTCGTGCATATGATCGCCGACATTCTGGGCAAGCCGGTTCCGCGCGGCAGCATCCCGCTCGGGCCCGCCATGCTGGCTGCCAGAGCGGCGAAAAAGGTGTTCACGCCGCTGGGTATAAACCCGCCGATCTACCCCCGCCGGCTCGACTTCTTCATCAGCAGTCGTTATTTCAGCATCGAGAAAGCCCGGCGCATGCTCGGATACCAGCCGGGGGTCGATCTGCTCACCGGCCTGACGCGCACCGTCGAGTGGTACCAGCAGCACAATCTGATCTGATGCTGCGCTCAACACAACACACCCGGACGGTCGTGACATCGAAGGTGATAAGATGAACGTCGGCATCCTCGGCTGTGGGGTTGTGGCTGACCTGCACCTCCCACACCTGGTGAACAACCCCCGCTTCCGTTCGGTCAGCATCGCCGATCAGGACCCGGAGAAGGCTGCCCGCACGGCTCGCCGCTACGGCATCACGGACGTCTACCCGGGGCTGGAGGAGATGCTCCGCCGGCCGCTCGACGCCGTGCATATCCTCACCCCTCCTGCAGCCCACTGCAAACTGGCTGTTCAGGCCATGCAGGCCGGCTGCCATGTACTGGTCGAGAAGCCCATGGCGCTCTCCGCCGCAGAGGCCGGCGCCATGCTCGCCGCCGCGCAGCGGAACGGCGTAAAGCTGGGGGTTGACTTCAACTTCCTGATGAGCCCGCTGGTGCAGCGCATCTCCGCCCTGGTCGAAGGCGGGGAGCTGGGGCGCCTGATCCATGTCGAGACCCAGTACAATTTCGACATCCGCCGCAGCGCCAACCTCAACCGCACCATCAACGGCCAGGTGGACTGGGCCTTCCGTCTGCCTTTAGGCCCCCTGGCCGACCACCTCCCCCACCCGGCGTCCATCCTGCTCCACTTCTTACCCGATCCGCTTCAAATCTGGGCGGTCGCCAGGCAGAACGGGCTGCTCCCCGACGGGCTGCCTGATGAGCTGCGTGTGCTGGTCGATTCGCCCCGGGCGACCGGGCTGCTGTCTGTCTCCTTCGGTTCCCGGCCCGACACCATAATGGTCAACGTCTACGGTACACGGGCATCGCTGCACGCCAATCTTTCTAACATGACGCTGACCCTGCGGGCGGACAAAAATGTTCCTAAAAAAATGCTCCGCCTGGTGGACAGCCTGGACCAGTCCTTCCAGCTCTTCAGCGGCGCATTTTCCAGCGCCTGGCAGGTTCTACGGAAAAAGGCCAGCCCCCCGGGTGACGTTGGCCCCGTGATTCAGGCCTTTTACGACCACATCGAGCACGGCGCAGACCTGCCCGCTTCCGGAGAAGCCGGCCAGCGTGTGACCCTGTTCATGGAACAGATCGCCGGGCAGGTCATGGGCCCAGAATCCGCTGCCGTGCTGGAAGCCCGCGGCCCACAGCCTTCAAGCGGGCTCCAGGCAGACCGGCCGGCGGCAGCCCCCGCTCCGGAAATCCTGGTCACCGGAGGCACCGGCTTCCTGGGCAGCCACCTGGTGAACCGCCTGGTGCAGCAAGGTCGTTCCGTGCGCGTGCTGGCCCGCAAAATGAACCGCCTGGAGCACCTGCCTCCGGCCGGCGTCGAAGTGGTCTACGGCGACCTGCGCGACCGTGAGAGTCTTCGCCGCGCCCTCCAGGGAATCAAGATCGTCGTTCACGCCGGCGCAGCCATGGCAGGGAGCTGGGAAGAGTACGAGGAGACAACCATCCGCGGCACACAGCATCTGCTGGAGCTCTCCCTGGCTGCCGGAGTGCAGCGCTTTGTGCACATCAGTTCCTTGACTGTCTTCCAGCTCTCCGGCCACCCACGGAACGCAGTCATCACCGAAGACAGCCCCTGTGAACGTGACCCCGAAACCGTAGGTGCGTATGCTTATACCAAGCTCGTTTCTGAAAAACTGGCCCTCGAATACCATAAAAAAGGCCTGCCGGTCGTGGTCCTGCGCCCCGGGGTTATCTACGGCCCGCGCGGCCCGGTCATCTTTCCGCATGCCGGGTTCACCCTGCTCGACCGGCTGATCGTCATGGTCGGCAGGGGCACCAACTTAATCCCCCTGACCTTTGTAGACAATACCGTCGATGCCATTTTGCTCGCCATGCAGCAGGATCAGGCTGTGGGTGAGGTCTTCACGGTCGTCGATGACGGCGAGATCACCCAGCGCGAATACCTGCGCCGCTGCCGCCAGGCAACAGGCGACCCCAGGCCGGTGGTCCCTGTGCCGTTCGCTTTCTTCCTGCTGCCGGTCGTTATGATCCGCCTGGCTGCCCGGCTCGGGCTCATCCGGAAGAAGCACCTGCCTTCCCGGTATGCCCTGGCCTCTAAATACTACAGCCTGCGCTTCAGCTCAGAAAAAGCCAGACGCCTCCTGGGCTGGCAGCCGCAGGTCAGCCTGGAGGAGGGCCTGCGCCGCACGTTCGAATGGTACAACCAGACACGCCGGCAGCCGCCTGACGGGCTTAAAACTGCGGCCCACCGCCCGGCCGCTTCCGATCACCTGACTCCGGAAGTTGAGAGCAGGTGATGGTTGATTCCTTCTCTTTCTTCCCAGCAAGGCTGGAGACACTTCCTTGAAGCGCTTCATGCAGACGCACCGCCCCTGGTTCACGGCCGCAGGCCGCATCCTGCGCTGGGTGATCAGCATCGCGCTGCTGCTGGTCCTTTTCCGCATGGTCGACCTGGGGGCTCTTCAAACCACCCTGAACGACACCCGCTGGTGGCTGGTGCTGGCCGCCTTTCTTCTGCTCAGCGCTGACCGCATTGCCTATGCGCTGCGCTGGAAGCTAATCCTGCAGCCCTACACCCCCTGGGTCCGTCTCGGCACCCTGGCGCGCATCACCTACATCAGTACGTTTCTGGCCAACTTCCTGCCATCGGCCCTGTCCGCCGACCTGGTGCGCGGTTATTTCCTGCGCCAGGAAAAGGCGGATCTGGATGAGGTCGTTTCTTCCGTCACGCTCGACCGGGTGATCGGTTTCGGGTCCCAGCTTCTCCTCGCATTAATCGCTCTGGCGGCTGCCTATTTGCAGGGCTTTCTGCCCTCCGGCTGGCTCTGGATAGTGCTGCTGCTCCTGGGTCTAACCGCCCTGGGGTGCGGCCTGATCGCCACCTCGTGGTTCGGCTCGCTGGTCGCCAGGCTGCAGGCCTCCCGCTGGAGGTTGGTGCGCAGAGCGGGCCAGATGGTGAAAACCATTCGCTCGTATCCCTGGACAGCGGCCCGCCTGATCAGGGTGCTGGGGTTCGCCTGCCTGGCCTACATTCCGGCCATCTTTGGCTCATACCTGCTCTTTCTCGCCGTTGGCGGGTCGCTCCCCTTTTCCTTCTTTTTCCTGTTCATTCTGATTGTGCAGATCGCCATCCTCATCCCGGTCTCAATCGGCGGTTTCGGCGTCCATGAAGGCGCCTGGGTGGTGGTTATGGGCACCGCCGGCGTCCCACCGGCTGATGCCCTGGGATACGCCCTGCTGGCCCACGCCGTGGGTCTAATCGTCAGCCTGCCGGGCGGCATGCTTTACGCCGTTCACCGGCCGCAGTTGGCCGGCCGGAATGCCCGGGCGCTGCCCCAGGGTTCTCATTCTCTGCCTCCAGAAGAAATCCTGGATTTAAGCTGAGCACGAAAGGTGGATCATGACGCTGCAAAACAGCGCCGCACCCAAACCGCTGCGGGTTCTGCACATCATCGATAAACTGGGCACCAGCGGTTCCAGCATCCACGGCGTCACCATGGCGCTCGCCTGGTGGATACCGCGCTTCGATTCGGACTGCTTTCAGTTCACCGTCTGCAGCCTGCGCAAGCCGGAAGCCGCCGGCCAGACTCTGGAGCAGGCCGGAGTGCATCCCCGCTACCTGAGCCGGGGGCGCTTCGACCCCGGCACCCTGTTCGATCTGCTGGCCCTGGTGCGCCTCGAACGCCCCCATGTGCTCCACCTGCACGGTTTTGGCGCCTGCAATTTCGGCCGCCTGGTCAGCCTGCTGACGGGGGTACCCAATATCGTCCACGAACATATCGTCATACCGCGCCAGCCGCTCTACCAGACCGCCGCTGACCTGCTGCTCGCTCCCGCGGTGACAAAGGCGATCGCCATCTCTCCCCAGGTCCACGAATACATGGTGAAGCAGCGCAGGATCAACCCCGCCCGCATTATCACCCTGTTCTACGGGCTGCCTTTCGAAGAATTTGTCGCTCCCGATCCCCAGACGCTGCAGGCCGCTCGCGAAGCCCTGGGTATTGCTGGCCAGGAGCAGGTGGTCACCATGGTCGGCCGCCTGGACACGCAGAAAGGGCAGATTTACTTTATCCGCGCCGCGAGCCTGATTTTACGCGAACTGCCGGATACGCGCTTCCTGATCGTCGGCGACGGCCCCGACCTGGACATGCTGCAGGAGGCCGCCCGCCGGGAGGGCGTTGCCGGTCGGGTGATCTTTACCGGGTTCCGGCGCGACATCCCGGTCCTGCTCAGCCTTACCAATGTCTTTGCCATCCCGTCTCTGCGCGAGGGCGGGCCGATCACCCTCTTCGAGGCGCTGAGCGCCCGCCGTCCGGTTGTGGCCACGCCCACAGGTCTCATCCCCGAGGTCATCCGCGATGGCGAGAACGGTTTTCTCGTCCCCATCAGCGATGAGCATGCCCTGGCGCAGCGCGTGCTCACCCTGCTCCGGGACCCTGAACTGGCGCATACGATGGGCGCTCGCGGCTGGGAGATCGGCCGCCGCTACGACGTGCGGTACGCCGTGCAGCGCCTGGGCGAGCTCTACCGGGAGCTGGCTGCGAACTGCCCCCCATATTCCATTACGAACTAGCAGGCTGAAAACAGCAGCAGCAGATTGATAAGCGGGCAGGGCCGCTGACCTTACATTTTTACAAGGTCTCCCCTCACTGTCTGACGCAATCCGGAACAGAAGTTGCTCTCTTTATCGGCAGATCATATCAGGATCGTCGTTCATCACGGCCCTGCGCCGCAACCTGCTGCTGAGACCTGCCTTTCATGTATCGAACTCTCCTTTTCTCTGTTGCCCTGTTACTCGGCCTCCTCCTGCTCTCCAGCCTTATATTCTTCTCCACGTCCGCCAGAGGCACGTCCATTCCCATCGGAACCACACCGCAGCCGTCGCTGGCCGGCCGGATTCAGTTCGCGCCACAACAGCCGTTACCGCCGGACGCGGCCCGGGGCGCGTCCATACTGCTCGATAAGACTCTCGGTTACCGCCCCCCATCCGTCGACCTGTCTCACCTGACTGGAGAACGCCCACCCGGCACCCTGGCCGCAGCCGGCCTTCCTGCCCGCTTTGACTGGCGTGAATCTGGCAGGGTCACACCGGTCAGGAATCAGGGAGACTGCGGCGCCTGTTACGCCTTCGCTGCCCTGGCGAATTTCGAATCACGCATTTTGATCGAAGAGAATAAAACCTGGGATTTTTCGGAAAACCACGCCAAAGAATGCAACGCCCAGCGGGCGAGCTGCAGCGGCGGCAACTTCGAGATGATCGCCAATCTGCTGTCACAGACCGGGGCCGCGGAAGAGCACTGTGATCCCTACCAGGAGAGGAGCACCCCCTGCACATCCAGCTGCCCTCCCCGGGTAACCATGCTCGACTGGCGCATCATCTCCGGTAATGCCGTGCCAGAGACGGATGTGCTGAAATATTACATTTACAACTACGGCCCCATCTACACCACGCTCTACGCCGGTTTCGACGAATTCACCTATTACTATGACTTCGACGACAGCCTGGATGTACTCTACTATCCGTACTCGGCCTTTCCAAACCATGCGGTTCTTATCGTCGGCTGGGACGACAACCTGGAACATGCTGGCGGAAGAGGCGCGTGGATCGTGAAGAACAGCTGGGGCCCGTACTGGGGAACCACGGCTGGTTATGGCAGAGAGCGCGGTTACTTTGCCATCGCTTACGGCTCCGCCGGCATCGGTAAGTATTCATCCTACATCTACGACTGGCAGCCTTTCGACCCCCTCGGTGACCTTTACCTGCACGACATAAAAGGATGGGAAAATTCCATCGGAATGGGTTCCACTACATCCTACGGTATGGTCAGATTCGAACCCCGGGAGGAAACCTTCGCCGCACGCGTGGAGTTCTGGACCACCGACGTCACAACAGACATCGATATCTATCTATACGATGACTTTTCGTATGATTCCAGTAATATAGGGACTCTGAGCGGCCTGCTCGCCAGCCGGGAGGACATCTCCTTTACCGAGGCCGGTTATCACTCCGTCCCGCTTTCCGAATTAATACCCCTGTCGCCAGATGACGACGTCTTCGTCGCCGTAAAAATCACCAACCGCAGCTATAAGTTCCCTCTGGCTGTCACCTTAGAAGATACCGGCGGCCCAGAAACGAGTTATATCGGCGTTGGCGGTCCCGAGGGCGCGCTGGAGACAGGCTGGTTAAATGTGAACACATATTTTGGTATAGAAATGGGTATTCGCCTGCGCACGACGAAAGTGGTTCCGGCTTCTTATTTCCCCTTGTTACTCACCAGATAACTGCTCGCTGCCAGCATGCCCGGCAGTCACCCGGTATAAACCGGGTGATTGTTCATTATGCTGCAAATCTATATTCCCGGCGGATTTCCGGATCAGGTAAAATCGTTTCCTGAGTTCACCGGATCATTAGCCGCATTTCGCAGAAAGGATCCCCTCAGCTATGCATCTGACCATCCTCACACTGGGCTCGCGCGGCGATGTGCAGCCCTTCGCCGCCCTCGGCGTGGCTTTGCAGAACGCCGGCTTCAGCGTACGCATGGCCACCCACAGCATCTTTCAGCCCATGCTCTCCGACCTGGGCCTGACTGATTTCGTCCCCGTTGAGGGCAACCCCCAGGCCATCACCCAGGGAGAAGCCGGCCGCGAATGGCTCGAAACCGAAAGGAACCCCCTCGCTTTTGCCAGCGGTTTCCGCAAGCTCATGGGACCGGTCATTTTCCAGGCCATGCAGGATGGTCTCAATGCCTGCCGCGACACGCAGGCGATCCTCTTCGGCGGGCCAGCTTATTACGTCGGTTACAGCATCGCCGAAAAGCTGGGCATCCCCTGCCTGCAGGGTTATCTGCAGCCCGTCCACCCCACTGGCGAGTTTCCCAGCGCCCTTTTCCCGCTCCCCTTCTCCGGCGGCAGGCTGCTCAACTACCTCTCCCACACCGTGGGCGGCATGACCTTCTGGCAGCTCCTGCGCCCGGTGGTCAATGAAGCCCGCCGGCAGTTCCTCGACCTGCCCCCTCTGTCCGTTGCTGGTCCATTTCTGGATATGGAAAAGCAGCAAATCCCTACCCTGTACGGTTTCAGCCCGTCCGTCGTTCCTAAGCCGGCGGACTGGAAACCCTGGCACCACATCACCGGCTACTGGTTCCTGGAAAGCCGGGATTGGGAGCCGCCGGCGGATCTGCATGACTTTCTTCAGTCCGGTCCGCCCCCCGTATATGTGGGCTTTGGCAGCATGGCCGGCCGCGAGCCCGAGCAGATGACCCGCGTGGTGCTCCAGGCGCTCAGGCGCAGCGGACAGCGCGGCCTGCTGGTGACCGGCTGGGGCGGGCTGACCGGCGCTGACCTGTCAGACGACATCTTTGTAATCGATTCGGTTCCCCACGACTGGCTCTTCCCCCGCATGGCTGCGCTGGTGCATCACGGCGGCGCCGGCACCACCGGCGCCGGCCTGGCCGCCGGCAAACCGACCGTCATCATTCCCTTCTTCGGCGATCAGCCTTTCTGGGGAGAGCGCGTCTGCAAAATCGGGGCCGGCCCGCGCCCCATCGCCCGCAAAAACTTCTCCGCAGACACCCTGGAACAGGCCATCCGCCAGGCGGTACAGGACCCCGGCATCAACCGCACAGCCGCCGCCCTGGGCGAAGCCATCCGCCGCGAGAACGGCCCCCAGCAGGCCTGCCGCATCATCGAACGCTATCTACAGCAGGCGCTCGCGTGAAGAGAACGCTGCTGGATATAACCTGAAATGCGAGATGACTGCATCTCGACAGGCTGACCTGTTTAGGGATCAGGATGGAGCCAGGATAGAGGCAGCACCTGCTGCCTCACGCTGTCAGGCGATTGTTAATCGAACAGTGAATCATCCAGCGTAAACTGCCTGGCCGCTGACCAGCAGGCGTTCTGAACGGCCTGGGGTTACGGTGCGGCCAGCCAGCCGGCCGGGAATCGATTTTGCGCGATGCGATAGGCAGCCGCCCCGGATAAGTCAACCAGCATGGCTTCAAAATCCCCGGTTTCCGGCTCAGAATTCGCCGCGACGACCAGACTGCTGCTGTCGGGTGACCAGGCTGGAGTTGGCAGGGTCCGGATATCCCTCGGGTTGTAGCCTGCCGGAATACAGGTATCCGTGATGACCCCCGTTTGAATGTCAAGGATCGCCAGAGTAATTTCCTCGCTGTCAGCATCTTTCAGCCAGAGTGCCACATGTTCCCCATCCGGCGACCAGCTGTAGTAATATGCAAAGTAATCCTGTTTTCTGAATTCCGGTGGAACATACTCCGGATTCATGCGGCTGAGTTTGGTAATCTCCCCATCGGAGCTGATGAGGCCCACTGCGGACACTCCTGTTGGCAGCAGCACCTGGACCCGTGAAGATTGCAGAACAAAATATTCTATTGATATGCTTATGTGGAAATACCAGCTGATTTCCCCCCGCGAAAAAGCGAGAGGGAGGTCGTCAAGCAGAATCAATGTACCCTCTCGCTGTACTGCATTATGGAGCAGGTTCGTTCGTTTTCAATAACGAATCTGCCATCCTTAAATTACCCGGCAGCTATACGCTTTACTTACGTCTCCCGTTCTCCTGTCGATTGTCATTCACAACTGCCGGTTTTACCGGGTCTCCCCAGTATCTCTCACCCCCGCCAGCCGCGCGGATCGTAGTAATACACCTGGTAGGCCCGCCGCTGGCGTGCGGTGATCAGCCTCGCCAGCACAGCGATCAGCGGCGAGAACACCAGCGGGATCCAGAACACGTCCGCCAGGTTGGGCGATGCTTCTTCCGCCTCTTTCATACGGATACGCTCGATGCTGGCCTGCACGCCGGGCAGCGTATTGGCCTGCGCAAATGTCCCCTGCGCCAGCGCCAGCGGCAGGCTGGTCTGCGTCGCTGCAGGGGCCTCCACTTCGATCGGCTCGCCGATCTGGAGCACCGCACCGGCTTCGTCGGTCATCGTTCCCGCCGCGCTCTCCGGTGCTGGTTGCGCTGCTGTCCCATCCACTGGATGCTGAGCCGCTGGATCGACTCCGGCCGGCTGCTCCGTTCCTGCCGCTTCCGTCTCAGCTGGTTCTGGCAGCGTTTCTGCAGGCGCGGTATCGACAGCGACCTGATCGGTTCCCGCGGCCTGCACTTCCGCCGCAACCGGTGCAGCGACGCTGATCTGAACGGTCTGTGGCTGCGGGGTGATCACTTCACCGCCGCGCACCAGGTACACCCGCGCTGCAAAATCTCCGGGGGTGTCGAAAATACCCACCGCCCAGGGGAAGACTGCATGTTCACCGGGCTGCACATCCGCCGCCAGGGGCAGGCGCTCGTCGCTTCCCCAGTGCTGCTTTTCCACCACCAGCTCCACCTCGCCGGCGCGCCATACCTCGCTGCCCTGGTTCAGCGCCTGAATCTGCAGGTCCAGGCGCTCCCCCGCGTTCACAGCTGCAGCCGGCGGGACGTCCACCAGCGCAGCCAGGTACGGCTGGTTCACCCCGGCCTTCACACCGATCACCTGCGGCAGCAGCCGCTCGGAATACACATACGCTTCTCCCCGGCAGTAGAGCTGTGCCGAGCCGCCGCCGTCGAGCATCATCACTTTGTCGGCGCCAAAGCTGCGCAGCACCTGCGCCGCATCCACCTGGCGCGCTGACCTGGTGCTGACGATGAGCAGGATCTCATAGGTGCCGTTCCCGTCGCGGTCGTCCACACCCACAAAAGTGCGGCCGGTATACTGCTTGGCACGCTTGTTTGCTTCTTCAGATAATCCCGAGATGATATTGGGCGCCGTCGATCCCTGCAGCCTTTCCGGCGTCAGCGGGTTGATATCCGCCCGGTCCGGCCACAGCTCGAGCATCATGTGGTGCCCCTCATAGGTGTTGTAACCGAACCCGTCCGTCACCCGCACACCATCCTTTTTCAGCGGGAAAGCCAGCCGGGTGGGGTACTCGGGCATATAGAAGAACTCGCCGGTGTTGACGCAGAAAGCGGTCGGGTTCTCGGAGGCGAACTCCTTCCAGTACTGCTGGATCGATTTCGAGCCCATACGTGGATCGTCGCCGCCGTACACGCCTTTCCCCTGGCGCGGCTCCTTGATGGGACCGTGCATCAACTCCACGGCTGCCCCCTGGGTAAAATCGATCACCTGCACATAATCCGGGCTTCCCCCCTGGTAATTCTTGCGGTACAGTTCCACGCCGCGGTCGGCGGCGATTAATTTATAACCCGGCGGGACATCGGTTTGAGCCAGAACAGTATGCAGAGGGATCGCTGCCAGGAGCAGGAGCAGGACAATAATACAGCGCTTTTTCAATGCCATCCATTCCACTTTCTACCGCCGGGCGCCTCCTCACAGCCGCGCAGGTTTTCCCCGAACGTCGATTAACTGATGGGAACCTGGCAGGATGCTGGTGGCTGACTTCCACCGGGCGGTTAGAATTTCCGGGGAAATTTCGTAATAGATCATTTGTTCTAGTTACGATTATACCCGGTTTTTCTACCTGTACAATTGCTTTTACCTTGCGTTGCAGGGGCAGATCAGCGCTGCGATGAAGTTTCGTTGTTTGACCACCCAGAGGGCCAGATTATACCCGCCGGGCGGAGCGGAAAAGTTTACATTTTATGTACAAGATTGTAAGGTCCTGAATCCTGGAACACACTTGCGCTCTCGCTCCTGGTCTGTCTAAGCGTAATCGAAGGCCGCCTGGGGCAGGAAAAGAATGGGCAGCCTGAGCAGCAAACTTCATATGCTCGAAGGCCTATTCCATGCGGACAAACAAGAGCCAGAACTAAAAAGCGCCTGTCTGCCCCAGTTTAAAACCCGCGGGAGAGAAGGCAGGGGATGAGGGGGATCCACAGACCGGCACGGCTTCCGCTTTACAGCCAGGTGTCCGGAGCCCCCAGGCAGTCAGAGCGGCTGCATCGCCCGCCCGGGCGAAGGGCGCCTGACTTCCTATGAGTTCGTACGAAAAACGCCCTCACCTTTTCAGGCAAGAGCGTTTCGTAACCTTCTGCTTCAACCCCCCGCGCTGGCAGGGATTAACCCACGGTTACTGCTGCGCGAAAGTGTCAATCAGCAGGCGCACATCCCCGCCCACCGGATACAGGATCGGGCAGGTACAGCCGTGCTTGCGGTACTCATCCACCTTCGCCCGCGCCTCCTCCGGCGTCCCCGAGGCCGTGATGCGCAGGATCAGTTCTTCGGGCACCAGGTGTTTGGCCTTCTGGATCTGTTCGTGCGTCGCCGGCCAGCCCAGGATGGACTGGATTTCCGCCACCACATCGGGCGACACGCCCGACGCCTTCGCAATATGCGGCTGCTGCGCCATGTACTGGGTCAGCAGTTCACGGGTCGTGTCGATCGCCTTATCGTGGTCGGGGTCCACCGAGCACACCACCAGCTGCGGGCGGTCCAGGTCGTCCACCGTCCGCCCCGCCCTTCTGGCGCCCCGGTCCAGCTGTTCCAGCGCTTCGTCGTTGTATTCCGGAGGTACGCAGTAATTGAGCACCACGCCGTCGGCGATCTCGCCGGTCAGCTCCATCATCTTGCCCCCGGTTGCCCCGATCATGATGGGCACGTTGCGCGGCTCCCGCCTGCCGTGGACCACGTCCAGTTCGATCCCCTCCACGTGGTGGAATTCCCCGTGGAAGGTCACACGCTCCATATTCAACAGCCGGCGCAGCACCTCCACCGTCTCGCGCATGGCGGTCAGTGGTTTACGGCGCTCAATGCCGACGTTCCGGGCCAGCGGGTCCCACCAGGCGCCGATACCGCAGATCACCCGCCCGGGGGCCAGGTCATCCAGGGTCAAAAAGGTCGCCGCCAGCAGGCCGATGTTGCGCGTCCAGTTGTTGATCACTCCAGAGCCGACCTTGATGCGCTCGGTCACCGCTGCATAGGCAGCCATGGGGACGATCGCATCTCGCACCAGTCGGGACTCCGCCTGCCAGACGGCTTCGAAGCCGCGCTGCTCGGCATAGCGCACGTAGTCCAGGCCGTCGCGCAAATCGTGGGCATCTTGCAGGTATAGGGCAACACGCTCGGGCATAGGTCCTCCATGGGTTATTCAGTTGGGGTTTGGATTAGATCCGGAAGATCTCCACTTTTTCCAGATCCAGGCCTTCAATCTCTTCACTGGCCAGAGCCAGGTCTTCGGGCAGATCCACGTCCAGCGCCAGTGCCGGGTGTTCGAAGATCTCCAGCCGTGCGCCGGCCTCCTTCGCCCGCTCGCAGTGCCGCTGGAACGATCCCGGACCAAAATCATATTCGATCAGCCCGGTCGGGCGGACCAGCAGGGCGTTGGTTCCGTCCCGCCGCCGGTCAGGTGCTGCGACCACCACCGGAGGGTCGCCTGCGCACTCGATCAGCGCGTTCACATCCGCTGGAGAGACCAACGGCAGGTCGGCGGGCATAATTAAGACCCCGCTGGTAGCGTATCGTTTCGCCAGTATGGTTGCCCTTGTGAGGGCAACATTTAAATCCGGTGTACCTTTCTCCTGTAAAGTCCTGGCGCCGTAATCCCGGGCTAATGCCAGGGCCCCCGGATCTCGGCTCACCACCAGAACATGTTCAATCGATTCAACTGCTGTCAGAGTGCCCAGGGTGTGGGCCAGTAGACGTTGGTTCAGATCGGCTCGCTCCTCGGGTGACAGCACCGAAGCCAGGCGCGATTTACCACGCCGGAGCGGTTTGACTGGTACAATCGCCCACAATGTCATGAAGCGGATACCCCTTTCCAGTTTGGTACATGTAGTAAAGATGGGAAATCATAATAGCCTGCATACCTCTCGACGGTGGGCGATTTCTATTTTCTTCTTCCTCATCAGCCGTTACACCTTCAGGTCGTAACAGCAGTCCTCTTACACCTTTAGATCACTATCCCTGCACAGCCAGCCGGCGGCCAAATTCTACCACCTCGCCTGCCAGGCGCGCACGGTCCGCGCGCGTCTTCATTACCGCAGCGGTGCTCAGCGTCTGCACCCCTGCGGCCTGGATCTCTCCGGACTGGCTTGCATCGACTGTGTCGATCACAAATCCGCTCAGCAGGCTGCCGTAATGCCGGGCGACCGCCAGTGCAGTTGGCTCGATGCCCAGTTCGCGGTACATCTTGGCGGCCGGCCCTTTGATCGCCTGTCCGCCGATGATGGGCGAGACGGCGACCACTGCCTTCCGGGGCTCTTCGATGGCCTGCCGTATCCCCGGAACCGCCAGGATGGGGCCGATGCTCACCCAGGGGTTCGAGGGACACAAAATGACCAGGTTGGCCGCCCTGAGGGCTTCCACCACGCCCGGCGCGGGCCTGGCGTTTTCAATCCCCTCAAAGCGAAAACCGGTCACTTGGGGGTGACACTGCCGGTGCACGAAGTATTCCTGAAAGCCGAGTTCACCTTCATTAGTATACACCCAAGTGGGCACAAAATCATCGCTCATCGGGATGACGGTATGCTGGATCCCCCACGAGCGGCAGAAATCTCGCGTGATCCGGCTCAGTGGATGCCCCATCCGCAGCCGCCGGGTGCGCTCCAGGTGCACCCCCAGATCCCGGTCTCCCAGGCGGAACCAGGTCGGTCCGCCCAGCGCTCCCAGGGTCTCCATCGCCTGCCAGGTTTCGTCTGCCCGCCCCCATCCGGTCGCCGGGTTGGCGATCCCGGCCAGAGTGTAGCACACCGTGTCCACGTCGGGGCAGATGCGCAGTCCCAGGTGCTCGAAGTCATCCCCGGTGTTGACGATTACGGTCAGGCTTCCGGGCGGGAGGATCTGTGCCAGCCCGTCCGCCAGTTTCGCTCCTCCCACGCCGCCGGCGAGCGCCGCTACTTTGAGTTGAGCCATTTCTCGCTCGCTCACGTCACGCCTCGTCAAAGCGCACGATTTCGCTCAGGTCTCGCCGCCTGCGCGGCGCCGGAATGGACTCCGGGTAGCCCAGAAAAACCAGCCCCTGCGGGCTCCATTCCACGGGGATGTCCAGCGCCCGCCGGACGGCATCCGGTGCAAACAGCGGTGCGCAGATCCACACCCCGCCCAGTCCGCAGGCGTGCGCGGCCAGCAGCAGCGTCTGGCCGGCCATAGCCACCCCCTGGATTCCCATGATCAGCTCGGCCTGCTGGCGCCTGGCGTCCGGGTAGTGGTCGCCCACCGCAGTGTCCAGGCACAGCAGCACAACGGCCGGCGCTTCCATCAGCCGCTGCTGCGCACGTTCCACCTGAGTGTCGATCTCCGCCTCCGTAAGGCCGTCAGCGGCCAGGTCCCTGCGGAACTCGGCCCCCATTTCATCCGCCAGGCGCTGCCGGGATTCCCTGCCTGTCAGCACCACGAAGCGCCAGGGCTGGCGGTTGTGGGCCGAGGGCGACCACGTGGCTGTCTCCAGAATTCTTTCCAGGATCTCGCGGGGGACCGGCCGCGGCAGAAACCTGCGCACAGAGCGCCGCGAACGCAGAAAGTCGAGCTCCGCTGCACCTCTGCGGTACAGCACGGCATGCATCGATCCGCTGTTCAGAAACTGCAGAATGGTCTCTTTTTCTGTTTCGCTGGTCCCCAGCAGCAGCTTCAACTCGATATCGCCTTTGTTCAGATCGACGGTCAGTGCAATCGCATCCAGCTTTCGCTCCGGGGCCGAGCCGACCCACACGTCCACGCCCCCGCCGTCCACTGCGCCGGTCCCCTCCAGATAGCCGTAATCCAGCGGGTAGATCATGGACGGGAAGCGCGGGTGCGGCGTCCCGCGCGGCCGGTCGATCACCACTCGGTGCTCAGCTGCCAGGCGGTCCAGCGCATCCCAGAACGGGCTGCCCCCGGTTTCTGCTTCTGTCAATGTACCGTTCGTTTTTAGATTTTTATTCATTCGCTTCGATCTCCCCTTCAAAGGGGATTTTGTTTTGAATTTTCCCCACCTCGCCGCTGTACTGGTACACCAGGGCCAGGTTGTCCAGGCGCACCTCCCAGTCGAACGTCTGCGAGGCCAGCTTTTCCATCGCGCACGCCAGTTTGGGCCAGTCTACATCGCCGTGGGCCAGGGTGATGTGCGGCATCCATGCGTCGGGGGCGTAGTACGGCGAGGCGCCGATGGCGGTCGGGTAGCTGGCCTCCCACACCATGCGGTGGAATTCGGCCAGCCTCACGTCTTTGATCACCGGGATGTACACCACCGGCGACACGCCCGTGAACAGACCCAGCCCCCGGGTGCGCACCGTGAAAGGCTTTGAGTGCTCGGCCAGTTCGGCGATCCGATTCTCCAGACGCTTGAAATCGTACTCCGCTGCGATATGCCATGAGATGTGCGGGATTGGTGTGACCGCGATGCCCGTCAGCCCGCATTCAAACTCCAGCTCGCGCCACAGCGCTTCCATCTGGGCGTAGTTCTCGGCATCCAGGAGGGTGACAATCGCATGCATTTCTCTTCTCAGCGGAAAAGGTCCTCTTCACGCCGGCGCAGCAGCTCGCCCAGCGACCCTTCACGCAGCGGATAGGGAAAGCCGCGCACATGCACGGCCGGGGTTCCCTCTGCGGCCTGTCCCATCACCAGCGAGGCGGCCGCTGCCAGTTCATCCGCAGCTCCCACCATGGTGATCTGCAGCGGGTTCCCGAACAGGTCCGGCTGCCCGCGCAGGTCCACCAGCCCGGGCAGCCCCGAAAGGCCGATGGTGGTTCCTACGGTCCCTAACCTCCAGGCCCGTCCATGCGAATCGATGATCAGCACCCCCAGCCGGGCCCCGGAAGCCTGCTCCAGCTGCTGCCGGATGGCTCGCGCTGAGGCATCCGGATCTTCCGGTAACAGCAGCAGCCATCCTTCCGATTCGCCGTCCTCGTCGGACACGTTGGAATGGTCGATTCCTGCGCTCGCACACACAAAACCCAGGCGGTGTTCAACGATGATCGTCCCAGGCCGGGTGCGCAGCACCTCCCGGCTTTCACTCAGGATGGCTTCGACCAGCCGCGGGTCTTTCCCGGTCTCCTGCGCCAGCTCGATGGCGCGCTGCGAGGGCACGATCCCCGAGAGCGAGATCATGCGCCCTTCGGCTTTGGAGACGATTTTTTGCGCCAGGACCAGGATATCTCCGTCCTTCAGCCGGATCTGGGCTCGCTCCAGCGCCTGCAGGAGCAGCGCCCCGAGATCATCGCCTGCCTTGACCATCGGGATGTCCGGGAGTGGAGTCAGCGTCAGCGTCATAGAAAAGATGCCGGTCGTTAGTCCTTCCGGCCCACCCCAGTCACCTGCACCGAGGCATGACCGCCGTAATACTTGTTCATGCTGATCAGGATGGAGGTCAACCCTTCGACCACGACGGCGTTTTCCAGGCCGCCGGCATAATACCCCCGCATACCGCCTGCTTCTGCCAGCCTGATCACCGCTTCGGCAGCCTGCGTGTCGTCTGCGCAAACCAGCACATCCATGTTCAGCGCTTCGCCCGGGTTTTTCTTCAGGGCGCTGGCGGGCACATTCTGAAAAGCAGCCACTACGCGCACCCCTGGCCCGAGCAGCTTTTGGGCGTGCTGGGCCGCCGCAGGCGGTTCCGGCGGGCGCGGGTCGCGGAAATCCACCCGCGCTGTGGCGTCCACCAGGATCTTCCCCTGCAGGTCTTCCTTCAACCCTTCCAGGGCCGTCTGGTGCGCCGACTGCACCACCGTCAGCACGCAGATATCCGCGCGTCGGGCCGCCTCCCCGTTTTCCAGCCCCTCGATGCTGTTGATGTTCAGGCGTGCGTTCAGCTCGGCGGCCACGCCCTGCGCCTTCTCCGCCTGGCGCGAGCCAATAAGGATTTTGTAACCGGCGCTCGCCCAGCGCAGCGCCAGGCCCGGCCCTTCTTTCCCTGTTCCCCCGAGGATAGCAATCGTTGGTTTGTTGCTGCTCATATTTGTTGTTTGCTCCATGCAGGCGTTGTAATCACGAAAACTGCCGGTTGTAGCGCTCCCACACGGCAGGCGCCAGTTCGCGCGCATGTGCGCTCACCGCTTCTGCGTCCATGGTCAGGATCTCCCGGTTCCGCATCAGCACTTTCCCCGCCACCATGGTGGTAGTGATCATGCTCTCGTTGAAGCCGAACACGATCTGCCAGGGCAGGTTCCCAGCGGTGAAAGGCGTGATCGGCTGGTAGTCTACAAAGATCAGATCTGCGGCCGCGCCCGCCCTGATCGTCCCCAGCGGCAGGTCGGGGAAGAACACCCCCGCCAGCGCGGCGTTATTGTACACGCCCATCTGCACCACGTCCACTGCAGACATCCGCCGGGGATCGCGGTTCCACACCTTGTGCAGCAGGTATGCTGTCTTCCACTCATCCCACATGGTGTGCGAAAAACCGTCCGTGCCCAGGCATACACGGATCCCGCAGCGCAGGAAAGACTCCACCTGCGCTGCGCCGACCGCGTTGTTCATATTGGAGCGCGGCTGGTGGGTCACCCAGGTGCCGCTCTCGGCCAGCAGATGGATCTCGCGCGCGTCCACATGCACCGCATGGGCCACAATGCTGCGCGGCCCCAGGATTCCATGCTTCTCCAGCCGGTCCACCACGCGCAGGCCAGACCTGGCCAGGCTGTCGTCTTCATCGGCCTGGTGCTCGGCCACATGGATGTGGAATCCCGTGCCCTCCGGGGCCTGTTCGCGGCATGCGTCCAGCGTGTCGTCGCTCAGTGTCAGGCTGGCATGCAGGCCAAAGGTGCCCGCCACCCGCCCTCCGGCTACCTTCTCTTCGCAGGTGCGCCGGATGAAGCGCACGTTCTCAGCGATCCCCGCCCGGGCTTTTTCCGGTCCGTCCCGGTCGGTCACCTCGTAGCACAGCACCGCCCGCAGCCCTGCCCGATCGACCTCCTCGGCGATCACATCCAGGGAGCCGTCGATGGCGTTAGGCGATGCATGGTGGTCGATCAGCGTGGTCGTTCCGTGGCGGATGGCGTCTACCAGCATGATCTGGGCGCTGGCGCGCACATCTTCCAGGGTCAGCGAACGGTCCAGCGGCCACCACAGCTTCTGCAGTATCTCGGGGAAATCCTTCGGCGCCGGCCCGGGGATGGCCAGGCCGCGTGAAAATGCGCCGTAAAAATGCGTGTGCGCGCAGATGTTCCCCGGCATCACCATCTGCCCGCCGGCGTCCAGCCGCTCCTCATCCGGGTAGCGGGCCAGCAGATCGCGCTCCGGTGCGATTTCCGCGATGCGCTCTCCCTCAATGCGCAGGGCGTGTCCTTCCAGAATCAGATCTGGTTGCTCCCAGGTAATCAGGGTGGCGTTGGTAATGAGCATTTTCGTGTGACCCTCCCGTACACAGCTCGCTTGTTGATCAGCAGGTAATCAGACAGTCCATAATTGTATCCCGGGCGCCGCTAATCGAATACGGTCGGGCAGTCCGGGTCAATCAGCGCCGCGAATGCATCGCGGATATGCCGCAGATGTGTGCGTTCTCCTGAGAGCACCTCCGGGATTTCATCAGCGCCAAAAAAACGCACCTCCGAAGTCTCGATGCTCGGGCGTGCGCTGCCGTCCAGCAGGTCGCACAGGAAGACGATCTTGAAGGCGTGGAATATTTCCAGCGGGGCCAGACGGTTGGCGTCGTAAACGCCGATCACTTTGCGGGCCCGCACGCGGTAGCCGGCCTCCTCCCAGACCTCCCGCTCGGCTGCCTGGGCCGGGCGGTCGCCCACGTCGGCCCATCCGCCGGGCATCGTCCAGCCCCCGTCAGCCCGTTCGCGCACCAGCAGCAGTTTTCCATCTCGAAAAACAGCCGCGCGCACATCCACGCGCGGGGTAGCGTACCCCTGCTGTGACAGGTACAGCGTTTCAATCGGTTCGCATTCCAGTTGAGTGTAGCTGGCGGTGATCTCGGCGGCGATGGCGGTCAGGCGTCTATAGCGCTCGCGCTGGTAATCGTTGACCGCGTAGTGATACCCGGTCTGTGCCAGGGCCTGAATTTCGCGCGCCCAGGAAAGCCAGCGCGGGATCTCATCGGCCATTGCCCTGCCTCTGCCGCAGTGCCAGGGCAATCTGTTCCTGGTCCACCGGCAGCGAAGTCACCCGCACGCCCACTGCGTTGTAGATCGCATTGGTGATGGCCGGGGTCGTCGGTATGCTCACGATTTCTCCCACCCCTTTGGCCCCGTAAGGGCCTTCCGCGGTCGGGTCTTCGACGACGATGGAGATGATCTCGGGTGTGTGCACAATCGACGGGATGCGGTAGCGCGCCAGGCGGTCGGTAACCACCCGCCCGTTTTCCACAATGAAGTTTTCGGTCAGAGCGTTGCCCAATCCCATCATCACTCCGCCTTCCACCTGACCCTGCAGGCCCAGGGGGTTGATTGCTTTGCCGACGTCGTTCGCCGCGATCACGCGCAGCACCTGTACTTCGCCCGTGCGCGTGTCCACCTGCACTTCAGCAGCCTGGGCAGCGAACGAAAACGCAAAGTGCATATCGCCGCCCTGCCCCAGAGGCTGCGTGGCTGGCGCCCAGTACTCGTACAGCGCCCGCGGCTGGCGGCCCTCCTTCAGCATCTCCTGGGCCACCTGCCCCAGCGGGATAGCATGTCCGTTCACCTGTGCCAGCCCCTCTACAAAGCGGATCTCCTCCGGCGGGCAGTCGTACTTCTCGGCCAGCGTCGATGCCGCGGCTTCCCGCAGCGTCCGGGCGGCATAGCGCGCCGCGTTGCCCGTCACGTAGGTCTGGCGTGAAGCGGTGGTCGGGCCTCCATCCGGTGTGCGGTCGGTGTCCATCACCAGCACCTTCACCCGCTCGGGAGAGATACTGAACTCCTCCGCCACAATCAGGCGCAGCACAGTCACCAGGCCCTGTCCCAGCTCGGCCGAAGAAGTGCGCACCTCCAGGCTCCCGTCCTCGAAGAGTTCCACCTCCGCGCCGGCTTTATCTGGTGCGCCGCCTCCCAGCCCGGTGTTCTTATAGGCCACGGCGAATCCCCACGCCCTTACCAGGTGAGGCTTACCGGGTACCGGTTTCGGTTCAAATGGCCTCTCCCCGCCCAGGCGCTTCATCTCCCGTTCCACCCGGTCAATGCATTCCACCAGCCCCACGCTCTCGCGCAGCCGCTGGCCGGTGTTGGTCACACTGCCCACCCGCAGCGCGTTCTTGCGCCGCAGTTCCACCGGGTCCATGCCCAGTTCCCCGGCGAGGCGGTCCATCATGCTCTCGATGGCAAAAGCCGACTGCGTCACCCCAAAGCCGCGGAACGCGCCCGCCGGCGGGTTGTTGGTGTACATGGCGTAGCAGTCCGCCTGAACGTGTGGCACCTCGTACGGGCCGGAGGAATGGGTTGTCGCCCGGGTCATCACCTTTTCGCCCAGCGAGGCATACGCGCCGGTGTCGCCGTACAGTTCGGTCTGCACGGCCGTCAGCCGTCCGTCCCGGCAGGCGCCCATCTTTACGGTGATCTGGGTGGCGTGCCGTTTGGGATGCACGATCAGACTCTCGTGCCGGTCAAACAACAGCTTCACCGGCCGGCCGGTGGCGTTCGCCAGCAGCGCCGCGTGGATCTGGCCGGCGATATCCTCTTTTCCGCCGAAGCCCCCGCCCACCAGCTGTCCAATGATGCGGATGCGCTCCTGCGGCCATCCCAGCGCCCGCGCCACCTGCTGGCGGTCCTGGTAGGGGATTTGAGAGCCCACATAAATCTCCATGCGCCCGTCCGGCAGCGGTCTGGCGATGCTGCATTCCGGTTCAATAAAGGCGTGGTCGGGGGCTGCCGTATAGAAAGTCCCCTCGATCACCACTTCGGCTTCTTCAAACCCTGCCTGCATATCTCCCTTGCGCACCTTGATATGCTTTAACAGGTTGCCGTTGGGATGGAGCTGGGGCGCCTGCGGGCTGCGCGCCTGCACCGGGCTGCTGATCACTTCCAGCGGCTCAAATTCAGCCTCGATGAGCTCGATGGCTTCGCTGGCAGCCTGTCGTGTGTCCGCGGCGACAATCGCAATCGCATCGCCCACGTAGCGCACGCGCTCTCCCACGCCCACCAGCACCGGCCAGTCGAAGATCACCAGTCCGTGGCTGTTCTCTCCGGGGATATCTTCTGCGGTCAGCACCGCGCGCACACCGGGAACCTGGCGTGCTTTTTCGACGTCCAGTCTGCGCAGGATAGCGTGCGGCACCCCTGCCCTGCGCACACGCGCGTGCAGCATGCCTTCAAAATGCAGATCGTCGCTGTACAGGGCCTTCCCGGTCACCTTATCCACTGCATCGTGGCGGATTTGCAGGGTGCCCACCGCTTTACCGGGGCTGGAGGAGGTCGTCACATCCGGAATCTCCAGCGGCTCGCCGGTGCGCAGGCTGCGCGCCGCGGCCTGAATCGAGCGGATGATCGTGGGATATCCCGCGCAGCGGCACAGGGTGTCCTTCAGGGCATGCCGGATCTCTGCCTCACTCGGGTCTGGGTTGCGCTGCAGCAGCGCGGCGGCGGTCATCAACTGCCCCGGGATGCAGAACCCGCACTGCACTGCGCCGTTCAACACGAAGGCCCGCTGCAGCGGGTGCAGGGTTCCATCACTGCCGGGGAGCGTGGCAAGTCCTTCAATGGTCACCACCGACTTACCTTCGGCGCGTGCGGCCGGGTAATTGCACGACAGCACCGGCTCGCCGTCCACCAGCACCGTGCAGGCGCCGCACTCGTTTTCATTACAGCCGATTTTGGTCCCCGTCAGCCCCAGGCGCTCGCGCAGCAGGTCAGCCAGCATTTCACCGGGGAGGGGCTCCACCGTCACAGGTTTACCATTAACAATCAGGTTCATAAGGCACCCATCCTGATGGACCTAAGTACTCAAGTGAGCCTTCGCGGCCGGTTCGCCTGACAGGCTGCTCGGGTAAGTACGCTGCCAGGCGGCTTCGAAGGTTTCCTCCAGCAGCGCCCGGGTGAGGTGATGGCGGTATTCGGCGCTGGCCCGGTGCGGGCTGGTGCGGTAGCGGACTTCTTCCAGCAGCGTGTCCAGGGCCTGTTCCAGAGTTGCGGTACTGAATGGCGCTCCCCGCAGCCGCTTTTCAGTCTCCAGGCAGCGGGTCGGGACCGGCCCCGCCGGCCCGACTGCGATGGCTGCTCCGGCAATACAGTCATCCTGGCGGTGGATCCAGGCGGCCATGTTCAGCACCGGCAGCGCCACGCCCTGCGGGCGCATCACCCGCCGGAATGCGGATCCCTGGCCCGCCTCTCGCAGCGGCAGATAAAATCCGCACAGCAGTTCGCCTGGCTCCAGGGTGCTCTGCCCGGGCCCCCTGAACAGGGATCCCAGCGGTACGCGCCGCTGCCCAGCAGCAGAGGCGATTTCCGCCTCTGCTCGCAGAGCCATCAGCGCGATCGTGCCGTCCGCGGCCGGGAGGGCATGTGCCACATTCCCGCCCAGTGTGGCCGAATTGCGCACCTGGGGTCCGCCGATCAGCGCGCAGGCTTCCACCAGCGCGGGGGCGTGCTCCTGAACCAGGGTTGAGTCCACGATGCGGTTTAAAGGTCTGCCCGCACCGATGAACAGCCGGTCACCCCGAATCTCCAGGACCTGCAGTTCCGGGATGGCGGTCACATCCACAAGGGTGTGGACCGGCTTATGGCGGCCCTGCTGCAGGTCGAGCAGCAGGTCGGTTCCGCCGGCGACAAATGCAAAGGGGCCTTCCGCGTTTACGGCAGCCTCCAGTGCTTCGGGTATGGATTTTGCGAGGTGGTATTCTTTCCAGAGGGACATGTGGATCGGTGTCGTAGATAGAGATCTACCGGCTGCCCGGTGGGCAATCCGCCAGGCAGCAGCGGCGCAAACGGCGGCACTTTTCGACGGGCACTCACCCGACGCCGTCACAGGCAGTTGCCTGCGGCGACCACCGACCCAGATGCTTCAATTTTAGCACGATTTATCCTCTTGGCATATAATCAGGGGTTGGTGGAAAGCACGAAAAAGTCGACTGCGTTCAATAACATGGGGGTGAGAACGCATCTGGAGGTCTGAACATCATGCAAAAAGAAATCGTAGCAATTCACCGCTTTCTGTCCGGTCAGGCTTTTTACGCGCTCCTTCTCTCGACAGCCCTGGCGATGGCCATGTGGTTCGGGCGCGTTTTCATCAGTCTTAACCTGGCCATTTACCGCAATCTGATCTGGAACCTGATCCTGGCCTGGCTGCCCTATATTTTCAGCTTCTTCGCAGCCGGTCTGCACCGCCTGTTTCCCAGGTACTGGTGGCTGTTAATCGTCCCTGGTGGGCTGTGGCTGGCCTTTTTCCCCAACGCCCCCTACATCGTGACTGATTTTCTGCACCTGGCCGAAAGGCCGCACGTCCCCCTCTGGTATGACATTCTGCTGCTGGCTACATTCTCCTGGACAGGGATATTCCTGGCTGTGGTCTCCCTGCGTACGATGCAGGAGATCGTGCGCAGCTACCTGGGTTCGCTGCTGAGTTGGATGTTCGTGGGGGCGGCCCTGGGGTTGAGCGGGCTGGGAATTTATCTTGGCCGCTTCCAGCGCTGGAACAGCTGGGATCTGCTCACCCACCCCAAAACCATCCTCAAGGACATTGCCATTCCGTTGATTAACCCCTTAAACAATATCGGCTTTTTCGCTTTCACCGTCCTGTTCACCGCATTCCTGCTGGTTTGCTACCTCACCTTTACATCGGTACACAGAGGCGACCGGCCGGAAAGCGACGGATAAGCGCTGCTTGCTGTTAGCGACAGGATTTCGCGACCCATTTCATTTTTTCAAGGAGCAAATATGACCGACACACCCCAGGAAGCGCTGCAGTACGCACGCGATAACCAGACACGTTTCATCGATGAATTAAAAGAGCTGGTGCGCATTCCGTCCATCTCCACCGACCCTGAAGCCAGGGACGACATGCTGCGTGCCGCCGAATGGCTGGCTGCCCATCTGCGCCAGCTCAATTGCCAGAACGTGCAGATCATCCCGACCCCCGGCCATCCAATGGTATACGGTGAATGGCTGGAAGCCGGCCCGGATAAGCCCGTGGCGCTCGTCTACGGCCATTACGACGTCCAGCCCGCAGAACCGCTTGAGGAATGGGTCAGCCCGCCGTTCGAGCCCGAGGTGCGCGGAAAGAGCCTGTACGGGCGCGGCGCTACCGACATGAAGGGCCAGATCATAATCGTCCTCAAAGCCATCGAATCCCTTATGAAGACCAGCGGTATGCCGGTCAACCTGAAGTTCATCTTCGAGGGTGAGGAAGAAATCGGTTCCCCCAATATGGCCCGCATCATCGAGGAGTACAGGAACCTGCTTGCCTGCGATTTTACCGTCAACCCCGACAGCGGTATGATGGCCGCTGATATCCCCACCATCACTTACGGCCTGCGCGGGCTGGCCTACTTCGACATTGTCATCACCGGCCCGTCCCAGGATCTGCATTCCGGCCTGTATGGCGGCGCGGTCCACAACCCGGCCCAGGTGCTCTGCGAGTTGATTGCCGGTATGCACGATGAAAAAGGTCGCATCACGCTGCCTGGTTTCTACGATAAAGTTCGCCCGCTCGACGAAAACGAGCGCCTCGAGATGAAGCGCCTGCCCATCAGCGATCAGGATATCCTGCGCCAGACCGGCGCCCCAGCCCTGCGCCCCGAAGAAGGCTACACCGCGGTCGAGGCGGTCACCGGCCGCCCCACCCTGGAAGTCAACGGCTTGCTCTCCGGTTACACTGGCGAAGGCTCGAAAACGGTGCTGCCCGCCCGGGCGCTGGCCAAAGTCTCCATGCGCCTGGTCCCTGACCAGTCGCCGCAGGAGGTCAGACAGCAGCTTGAGCAGTATCTGGAGAAACACTGCCCCCCGACGGTGCGCTGGGAGGTTCGCCAGCATGCCGGCGGGCCGGCCTCCATCACCGACATCAACATCCCTGCGGTGAAGGCGATGGCGGAGGCCCTGGAACGCGTGTGGGGCAAACGGCCTGTCTTTAAACGTGAAGGGGGCAGCATCACCGCCGTGGCCGATATCCAGCGCCTGCTGGGTGCGGAATCCGTCCTCACCGGCTTCGCCCTGCCGGAAGACAATATGCACTCGCCGAATGAGAAGATCGACCTGCTCAGCTTCGAACGCGGCATCGACGCCATGATTCACTTCTTCTCCATCCTGGGGCAGCCGGCAGGCTGAGAGGACCATAAAACACCGCTCGATTCCCCGAAGGATCGAGTAGAATGAATTCCAGGCCCATTTATGGGGGAGGACAGGGTATTCCGTCCTTCCCCGAATTCAATCCTGCTCACAGCCTGCGGTCAGAGACATCACAGGCTTGACGGAAGCACTTCATGATCTTAGAATCGCAGGTAGCCATGAAAGAGTCTTTACCAAACTACGGCGGTCAGGCCGTTATTGAAGGTGTGATGATGCGCGGCTCGATGGGGGTGGCAATTGCCATGCGCGCTCCCAACCACGAGATCGTCATCTACACCGAAAAACTGCAGGGTATTTATAAAAGCCGTCTCACCAGGATCCCCTTTTTGCGCGGACTGGTCGCACTCTGGGATGCGCTCGGCCTGGGTATGCGCGCCCTCACCATCTCCGCCAACATCCAGACGGGTGAGGACGAAAAACTCGAAGGCCCCCAGCTCTTCCTGACCCTGGGGATCGCGCTGCTGTTCGCTGTCACGCTGTTTTTTCTGGCGCCGGCCGGCGCCGGTCATCTCAGCGAGACCATCCTGGGTTGGGGTCCCTGGGCTGGCAACCTGCTCGAGGGGCTGGTTCGCCTGGCCATCCTGGTGGGATACATCTGGCTCATCGGGTTTATGCCCGATATCCAGCGTGTTTTCGCCTATCACGGCGCCGAGCACAAGACGATTAACGCTTTCGAATCCGGCGCTGAGTTGACCCCGGATAACGTGGCCCGCTTTTCTCTGGAGCACCCGCGCTGCGGCACAGCCTTCCTGCTCACCCTGGTGCTCTTCTCCGTGGTGATTTTCAGCCTGCTGGGGCCCTTACCCGTCGGATGGCGGCTCTTCAGCCGCGTGGCCATGCTGCCGGTCCTGGCTGGTATTGCCTACGAATATATCCGCTGGACGGCCCACCACATGAGCTCCCCCATTGTGCGCATGCTGATCAAACCCAACCTTGCACTGCAGCGGCTGACCACAAGAGAACCCAACCTGGAAATGCTGGAGGTTTCCATCGCTGCCTTTAATGCCATGCGGGCAGAAGAAGCCATTGTAAATTTGTAACCCGGGCTGCAGGCCTCAATTGAAAGCCAGTACTACACGCATTCGAACAGGCACCATGGCGCTGAAGAGAAGCCTCTTTATTCTTTTTCTCAGCGTCACGGTGCTTTTGTTAACGGCCTGTGAGTTCAGCGGCAACTGGCTTCCCCCTACGCCCTCCCCAAC
>JAAYXE010000182.1 GCA_012516075.1 Chloroflexota bacterium
GGGGCTGGCTGCCCGCAGCCCTCACCAGCACCGTATACATCCCCTTGGTATTGTTGCCGCCGTTTTTCCCCAGTGAGACGGTGGAACCGGCGCTGAAAGACTTCTTAAACAGGCTGTAGGTGTAGGGCTCGCTGTTGACCAGATCGATCCCCGAATCCGTCCAGCCCTGCGCGGCGCTCAACCAGCCCGGCTTGTACAGCAGGTCGTCGCGGTGCGCCACGTAGACCTCGGCATCTGCAGCGACCTTAAAGCTCACCAGCGTGGTGCCCGTGTATTCCTTTGAATCGTTGGCTGTGCGGATCCAGTCCGCTCCTGCCAGCCCGCCGCCAATGCTGGTGATGGTGAACGGGCGGTCGCCGTACTGCTGGTCTCCCGGCTGCAGGTTGGTGCGCACCGACCAGTCCGCAGCGTTGGCCGTATCAAAAACCTGAAGGCTGCTGATCAGTCCTGGCCCCGGCGCCGGCGTCTTGCCCGGCGTCGGGCTGCTGCCCGGCCCGCTGCCGTAGGCATGCAGCCCCTGGATCGTAATTTTGAAATTACTTCCCTGCCTGTCGATCACCACCAGCTGTTTTACAGCGTCATAATGCCAGCTGTCGGCGCCGCTGACGGAGGCCGGCGCACTGAAGCTCTTCACCCTCAGGCGGTAGCTCGCTGGTACCGCCGAGGCGAGCTGAATGCTGCCCTCTGCCTCATCCACCGTAATCTGGACGTCGTCATAGTCCAGCCCGGACCCCAGGGGCCGGTGGAAAAGGAAGCTGCTCTTACCATCCGGATAGACCAGCAGTGTCACCTTACCGGCTGCGCCGTCTCCATGGCCCGTGACGTTGTTTCTCACGTTCATGGGAACGATCGCACCGCTGCGAATAAAGATGGGATATCGGTCGAGCGGTGCGCTGTAACTGTGGCTGGTGCCCCCACTGTACACCCGGGTCTCATCCCAGTAATCGATCCAGCGGCTCCCGGCCGGGAAGGTCACCTGCTTGCTGGTCGTATTGCTGGTGATCACAGAGACGAACAGCTCCTCGCCGAGCAGGTGCTGGGCACGCGTGCTGTCCGGGCTGCGGATAATGCTCTTCCCGCTCAGGCTGGCTTCCACCCCGTAAGAGAACAGGAAAGGGACCAGCTCGCTGTGCAGCGTGGCATAGTAGCGGTAAATGCTGACCGCGTCCTCGCCCCACGTCCAGGGCAGGTGCTCCTTCAGGCCGCCGTTGGCCCCACCGTTCTCCATCACCGGGGTCAGGGCTCCAAACTGGGCGTAGCGCAGCAGGGAAGCCTTGGTGGGCTTTGCCCCGTTGTAGCCGCCCACTTCCACCCCTGGTGCGCCGTAGCCCAGACGGGCAGCCTCGTAGACATACTCCATCTGGCTCTTCAAGCCGGCGAAATCACCGCTGAAATCACCGCACCAGCCAAGCGGATTTTTCGAGATCGAGGCGCCGGTGCCGCCCTGTGGTGAAACAGGGCGTGAAATGGTGACGTTTTCAATGTCTCGGTTCAGGGAGTAGTCATAAAAGTCGGCATAGTAATACTTCTTGAAGTCCTGGCGCGGCATGCTCCCGGCGGCGGTGATGACCGTGGCCGGCACAAAATCCGGCGACTGGTCCACCTTCCACCCGTCAACCCCCATATCCAGGATGGAGTCCATTCTGGCATGCCACCAGGCCAGCGCCTGCGGGTTGGTGAAATCCAGGTGCACACCGGTGCCTTTCCACCAGGAAAAATTCTGCCCGTTGTTCACCGCGTACCCCTGCTGGCGCACAAAGTTGTAGTCGGGGCTGTCGGTGTTGACGAACCCGGTGATCCACAGCAGCACACGGACCCCCTGCTGGTGAAAATTCTGGATCATTTTCTGGGGTTCAGGGTAGCGGGAGGTGTCCCACTGCAGCGTGTTGAGATGCGTTTCCCACGGGCTGTCGATGATCACCGCGCCGACCGGGATGCTGCGGTCACGATAGCCCTTCACCACCCCCTCGATCGCTGCGCGTGTGTTGCCGTTGTCCTCCCACACCCAGGGCTCATAGGCCCAGGCGGGGGCCGGCGGGGGGTAACCGGGAAACGGTTCTGCAGCCCTGCGGGCCGCGGCCGGATGGGCTGCAGATAAGGCCCAGAAGACCAGCAAACTGGTCAGCAGGCACAGAAATATGACTACCGGCCGCCGTTTGAACCGGCTGGGCCATAAGAACGGGTTTATACTCCGGCGCGCAGCCATGGGGCCACCTCCTGAAACGGCACTCACTGCGGTTCACACAGGAAAAACAGTCACCAGAGCTGGACTCAAAGGATCAGGTCATCAAAAGACCGGTCCGGCCCTGTAAACGAACCTGGCATATGCTCGCGCTTCAACCGGTTACCGTTCATTCGTATTTGTAAATTATGTAACAAATTCCGCAATCTCAGTATAGATGAATACTTTTCAATATGCAACAGGCATTTTTACGAATGCCGCCTGCTTCTCAGGTACTTCAGGATAGACTATAATTTTTAATACACATAGGGACGAGCATTCGGGGGTTACATAATTAAGGAGGGAAGGCACCTATGGCGCTCTCGTACGATTCATCCGATGCCGATCAGGAGATTCAATCCACTGAACACCCCGCGGAATCAGAGGCGCAGGTTGGAGAACACCTGCAGGGCCTGGTTCAGCCCGGGCGGCGGCTGGGAGGCAAGCCGGTGATCAACATTGAGACCGGCGAAAAAATGGGGGAGGTCTCGTCGCTGTTTTTCGATTCAGGGGCGATGCGCGTGGCGGCGGTGGCCGTTTCCAGGGGCAGCCTGCTGAACCGCGAGACAGAGATCCTTCGCGGCAGCGATATTAAAGTCTGGGGCGTCGATGTGATTCTGGCCCGTCGTGGGGAGGAAGTGCTGCCCTCAGAAAGCGATGCGTGGCTAAAAGCCAGCCAGATCAAAGGGCGCTACGTGGTCAGCCAGGCTGGTGAACGCATTGGCCAGCTGGCAGATGTTTATATCGATAACGAGGGGCGAGTGGCGGGGTATGAACTGTCGCAGGTCTTCGTGGACAGCCCGCTGAAAGATTCCAAATTCATTCCCGCCCAGGCGACCAATTCGATGGGAAAGGACGTGCTGGTCGTCGACTCATCGCGCCTGTAATCAGGAATTATCCAGCGCTGCCGGGGTCCAGCACCAGCGCGGCAATATCTTCAAAATCACGCGGCCCAGGCGGCGGCACGGCAGGCTTCTGCAAAGCAATGGATGCCAGCACCTGTTCGGCTCGCTGCCGGGTGCTGCTGCCGGCTGCTGAATGGGCGCTGACGTAGCCGGCCAGATCCGCTGCCTGTGGAACCGCACCCTGGCCTGCGGCAGCGGCGGCCACAGCCGCCGCAATCTTCAGCGCAAGCGGCAGGATCTGCGCTTCCCGGGCGATTTGAAACGCCTTGCGGAAGAAAACCTGTGCTTCCTGCCAGTGCTGGCGCGCCAGGGCGATCTCACCCTGATCGTAATAGGCCCCGGCGGCATTCCAGCTGTCCCCCGCATCCAGAAAGAAATCCTGATTCTCCTCCAGCAGGCGCTGCGCTTCCTCCAGGTCGCCGCGCAGGAAGTACGCCCGTGCCAGCTCGATCATCCCGAAGGCAGTGCCCCAGCGGTCGCCGGCAGCCTGGGCGAGTTCGATGCTCTCCTGCGCGCGTGCCTCCGCCAGAGCATCATCGCCGCGAGCATTGGCATTTAAGCTCAGAAACCCCAGACTGCGCACGATTCCCAGCGGGTCTCCGGTCTCACGCCATATCGCAAGCGCCTCGCCCATCCACTGCTCGGCCTGGTCGAAATCTCCCCGGTGGTGGGCGATCAAACCCAGATGCACCAAAGCGTGTGCGCACCCCCAGTGATCCCGGCGGCGCTGGCGGATCTCCAGGCTGGCCTGCCACTGAGACTGAGCGTTTGCGAAGTCCCCCTGGAAAAGGTACAGCAGTCCCAGGTGTGCATGTACATCGGCCAGCGCCTTTTCCAGAAGCGGCTCTCCCGGCTGCAGACCTGACTGGATAATTTCATCTTCCAGCAGGTGCATGCTCTGCAAAAGCAGCGCACGGCCGCGCGCGAAGCGCCCGTAGCGCAGGCAGAAATATCCCTGCTGGGCAAGGGCATGGGCATAGACAAGCACATGCTGCGGATCAACCGCTTCGCCATCCGGATCCAGGGCTTCACATGCCTGGCGGAAGAGCACAATTGCTTCCTGATACCAGCTGAGCAGATCGTGGAACCAGAACAGGCTCGAAATCGCCTGACCCATTAACATCACCATCTGGTGACGCGCTGCCCAGCTCCAGGCCAGGCGGATGTTCTCCAGGTCCCGAGAAATCGCTGCAGCCACCGCCAGCTGTGACGGACCCTTCAGTGCTTCTTCCTGTTCTTTGACCCATTTGAGGAAATAGCAGCAGTGACGTTCCAGCGTCTTGCGGTGCTCTTCCGGGTTCTCCTTTAAATAGCCGGCTGCGAACTGCCGGATGAGCGGGTGCAGATCATAGCGGCCATCCCCATCGCGGTACAGCAGCGATTTGTCCACCAGGGCCAGCAGCGTCGCCAGCGAAGTCCCCGCAGCCTGTTCTGCGGCCGCGCGCGTGAAACCGCCCCAGAAAACTGACAGCGATTTGAACACCCTGCGCTCTTCTTCATTGAGCAGGTCCCACGAGTGGCTGAAAACCGCACGCAAACTGCGGTGGCGTGCGGGTATACCGCGTCCGCTGGTTGTCAGGAAGTCCAGGTTGCGCTCGATCTCACGGGCGATCTCCCGGCAGCTCAGCACACGCACCCAGGCAGCCGCCAGTTCAATGCCCAGCGGAATCCCCTGCACCAGATCGCATATCCGGGCGATTTCCGGCGCCGTCTGCTGGTCAAACGCAAATTGCGGCGAAACCCGCCGGGCGCAGTGTAGAAACAGCGCCACCGCCTCGAAGCTTTTCAAATCTTCCAGTGAGAGCGAACCAGCGGCCTGCGGCTGCGGCTGCGGATGGGCCAGCCCCTGCACCTCGATGATCCACTCCTCGCCCGTGTTCAGTCGTTCGCGCGAGGTGACCAGCAGCTTCAGCCCGGGAGCCTGCTCAAGCAGGGTGGTCAGCAGGTCCGCCAGCCCGGCTTGGCTTCCTGCCGCTCCGTCCGGCAGAAGCTGTTCCAGATTGTCCAGCAGAACCAGCATCCGCCGCTCTTCCAGATAGCGCCTCAGCTGTGCCGCCTGGCTCTCATGGCTGTAAAACGGGACACCCAGCGCCTCGCCGGCTGCCCGTATCAGTGCTTCCACGGTGGTCACCGAAGCCAGCGGCACAAAAACGATCCCATCAGGGAATTCCGCTGCCAGTTCCTCTCGCGCCCGCAGGGCGGCCTCCAGCGCAAGGCGAGTTTTTCCAATGCCGCCGGGGCCGGTCAGGGTCAGCAGGCGGCACTGCGGATCCTGCAGGTAGAGGAATACTGCCTGCAGATCCCGATCACGTCCGATCAACGGGCTGGCCGGCGAAGGAAGTCGATATACCCGCGCAGAACCGCCAGGTTCGGGAAGTGCACTTGAAGGCTGCGGTCCCGGGATCGCTGCCATCGGCCGCCTGCCTCGCGCCGCCTGCACAAATTCTTTGCGCAGCTCCTCCGGGACTTCCAGGTGGATCGCCAGCAGCCCGGCGATCTGCTGCGACGGCCGGCGCTCACCCGACTCAATCTTCCGGATGGTGAAAATCGAGCACCCGACCTGCCGCGCAAGTTCTGCCTGGGTCAGGTCGAGTGCCCTGCGCCGCTGCCGCAGCCACTCCCCGAACAACACCGGTTCATCCATCGATCATGGTTTTCGTGAAACAGTCGTGATAACGCCCCCATTCCATACAATTGAAATTGTATCACCTTTCGTATCGCTGCACACACCCGGATCGATACCTCCCGGATTGTCGATCCGTTATGATCGATACAGCAGCCGGCCCTGCAGCAGCACGGGGGTGCTGGTCGATGCTGCAGGACAGTGCACATCACGTAAGAAAAACAGGGAGGGACAGATGAAAAAGGTGTTGAAAGCTGCGGGGGTGATTCTGGCCGGGATTATCGGACTGATCCTCCTGGTCGCGCTCGGCCTGGTGATCTACGGCGAGACCCAGTTCAAAAAGGTGCAGAACCGGCCGGTGTATGAACTGGCGGCGGATTCCAGTCCGGAAGGGATAGCGCGCGGTGAATATCTGGTACGCATCATGGGGTGCACCGACTGCCACACCGGGCGGCAGAATGGCGCCCGCTTCCTGGCCGGGAACGTCGAAGACGTCACGCTGGGGCCCGTCCAGGCGGTTTTTGCGGTCCCGAACCTGACCCAGGATGTCGAAACCGGGCTGGGCGGCTGGACCGATGCGGAAATCGCCCGCGCCATCCGCGAAGGGATCGACCGGGAAGGCCGGGAGCTGGTGGTGATGCCATCGTTCAACTACCATGTTATGAGCGATGCCGATATCGCCGCGCTGATCGGATATCTGCGAACGCTGGAGCCGGTGAACAATCCGGTTCCGCCGCTCTCCGCCAACACGATTGGAAAGATCATGACCGAGCTGGGGATGATGGGCCCCAGCCCTGTTGGGACGCCGATCACGGAGCACCAGGAGGCGCCGCAGGCAGGTACCGTAGCGTATGGCGGTTACCTGGTGTCCCTGGGAGGCTGCCGCGACTGTCATGGGATGGAGCTGATCGGCGGCATACCGCCCTTAACGCCTGATGGTCCCCCAGCGCCGGACCTGACCCCAGCTGGTAACCTCAGCGGCGGGCAGGAGGCTGATTTCATCCGCACCCTGCGCACCGGCATCACCCCTGAAGGGCGCAGTCTGGACCCCACTCGCATGCCCTGGCCGGTTTACAGCCAGATGACAGACGATGACCTGAGGCTGGTCTTCAGCTTCCTGCAGACGCTGCCGACCAGGACTGCAAGCAAATAAGGACGATTATTATCCTTTTACCGGGCACTTTACAACTTCTTTATTAATTTTTTACGGCCTGCCGGCGGCCCTTCACCTATAATCGGGGTGGATACAGGTATCTTCCCTGAAGACCAACTCCGCCGGGTTGGAGATGCCCAGACGGATTAATTTTGTTCTCAGCTGGGTGGCTAGCATTCAACATGAACACAATGATCGCCAGCGCTGGGAAAGTTCCAAAGAAGCCGGTTGACCTGGTTGCGTTCTATGCAACCACGGTGGCTGTGATCGGATTCGGCATCGCCATTGTAGCCGCCGGTCAGCTGCCGGATGACCGCTTTGGCTTGCTGCTCTTCGCCGTGCTGGCAGCCATTTCCGAACTGGGCAGTGTGGAGTTATTCCCCAGCAGCCGCAGCAGCCGTGTTTCTGTCTCAGGGATCGTTGCCATCAGCAGTTTGCTGCTCTTCGGTCCCTGGGCCGGTGCCCTGGTGCACATGTGCAGCGGCCTGGTGACCGTGATCCCCAACACTCTGCTCACCCGGCTGCCCGAAGAGGGGAGAGCCTCCTGGTTCCGCCGGGCGTCGTTCAACACCGGCATGTACATCATTGCCGCGACGCTGGCTGGATGGACCTTCCTTCTCCTGGGCGGCACGCCCGGCCAGATCATCTCCCCGCGCAATGTCATCCCCACCGTGGCAGCCGCCACAGTGGACACGCTGGCCAATATCGCCATCCTGATCGGCGTGCTATCCATTCAGACCGGACGTTCTGTGCAGTCCATCTGGAAGAAGGACTTCCGGTGGTCCGCGCCTATCAGCATTGTCGGCGGCATCATCGGCGGCGGTGTGCTGGCCATGGCGTACGAAGGCTACGGCGTGCTGGGGCTGGCGATCTTTTTTGTGCCGGTGCTGTCCATCGGCTACTCTTTCCGCCTGTACGTCAACAACAGCAAGAGCTACGTGACCCGGCTGCAGGCGCTTAACCAGGACCTGGAACGCACAAACCTGCAGCTTTTCAAGACTCTGGCTGCGGTAATCGACGCCTATGATATGTACACGTACGGCCATTCCACGCAGGTGGCCGTTTACTGCAGCGCGATCGCTGAAAAGATGAACCTGTCGCCCGAAGACCGGGATACGCTCCTGAAAGCAGCCCTGGTGCACGATATCGGCAAAGTGGGCATCTCCGACACCATCATCCGCAAGCCCGGCCCGCTCACCGACGAAGAGTACAACATTGTGAAACGGCATCCGGATATCGGCGCCAAAATCGTCGGGCAGATGTCCGGCCTGCATGCCGTGGTGCCCCTGGTGCGCCACCATCACGAACGCTGGGACGGGAGAGGCTACCCGGATGGATTACAGGGGGAAGAAATACCGCTGGGAGCGCGCATCCTGTCCCTGGCCGACACCGTCGATACCCTGTGCTCCGACCGCCCCTACCGCGCCATACGCAGTTTCAAAGCGGTGCTGGAGGAGATCAAGCGCTGCTCGGGAACGCAGTTCGACCCGCAGGTCGTCGAAGCATTTCTCAAGGTTGCCGAGGAGAAAGGGCGCGATTTCTTCAAAAATTCCGCAGCTCTGGTAGATCTGTCGCTGAGTTCACACAGCGAGGCGCTGGGAGATGATTGGGGGTACACCGCATCCCGGGGCACACCGCTGCAGTAATTCCCCCGGTAAGTCCACAACTTAACATCCAGGGCACGCCGTGCCCTGCTCCTGCAGGCGACCGTTCTTTCCCCTGTGAGCGGCGTAGATGCGTGGCGAAACAGAAGATGGCAAGGGACTCACAGGGGTAGATTATTAATGCAGGGATCAGAAAATTCATTCTGTGCCATATGGTATGGTCGTAAGCTTAGCACGGCTGCTACGCCCGCAGGCGTGAGGAACAGCATGATCCGCATGCTTCGGGCTGTCAGGCCCGGTCATGGACACGCGAAGCATGATGGCATGCCTGGTCGAAGAAGCCTGCAGGCAATAAATCCCGCACCCGGGCATCCTGAGCGTAGTCGAAAAGGGCCCGGGTGCGAGTTTTAGATGTCTGGCAGCCATGAAGAGAATAAACACCTGCTCTTATAAGAGGGCCAGGGAGGGAGGCCAAAAAACGTCAATTTTCAGTAAATCACTGCACCCGCACAGGGATAGCGTCCTGCATGCGTTATTGGGCACGGCGCGCATTGAGCAGCATTCGCTCAGTCTGGGCCGGTGACTGGATAATAATTCCCCGTTTCGCCGCAGCGCCGTGCCCTTACAACAAATTTTCTTGCACAATCAACCGCAGGGACACAGCTGTTTTTCTAGAGCGATGTTTCTGGAAGCAGTAACCTGCGATCTTGCCAGGCGTGGTTTGCATGCGGAGAACTTACACCGGACGCCGCGGTGCCCCCTGACGCGTGCGAACCGGTATCCTGGGACCTGTCATAATACCTGCATAAATAACCTATCCCTGTGAAATCCGCAAATCCGGTATCGCCGTAACCCTCACCAGATCATAAACCGCGGCCGCCTGCCGGGTAACCAGGCTGATGGTTTCCGGATCCGGGCTCCATTCCACCTCTCCCAGATCATACACCTTCCAGGGGCCGACCCAGCTGGCCTGAATACGCCCGGGCAGCCGGCGGAAGCGAAACTGCTGCGCCTCCCGGGGATCAAATTCGGGCGGCAGGGAGAGTTCAAGGGCCAGCTCCGGAACGCTGAGCGCCCAGCCGCTGCCCACCTGCTGCAGCAGCAGGGTCAGTTCCTGTGTGCTGCCTTCACCGCCGGTCAGGGCCAGCCCGCAGCCGCCAGCCTCCTGCTGTTCCTCCAGGCGCATATTCAGGACCAGCTCGAAAGAATTCAGCGGAGCGATCGGTCTGGTTATACGCGCCGGTCCGGAGATGTCTGCCTGCCGCAGTGTATGCGCTTCCAGCCGCCACATGCCGCTCTCAACCCGCCACCCCAGGTCTTCCAGGCTGGCGCGGGGGTGGTCGAAGCGATCCTCCCAGCCCAGAGTCAGCTCCATGTCGCTGAACGCGGCTGCCATGCCGCGCGTGAACAGCCCCAGCCGCTCCGGCGCCGCGCTGAGCTTTCCCTGCCACAGGTGCTGTCCATCCAGCGCCAGACCGGCTGCCCGTCCATTCACCTCCATGCGCAGGAGATGCAGCGCTGCGACCTGAAATCCGGCGGGCAGGTCCGCAGATATTTCCCGCCGGGTCTCTCCAGACCCTGTGGAGATGATGGCCGTCACTCTGCCGCCTTCCAGTGTGGTGGGCAGCAGGTCGAGGGATAATAATTCCTGTGGGTCTCCATCCTGACCTGCCCCTTCCAGCAGGATGCCGAACGCCCCAGGGGAGCGCTGCTGTTCCATTGCAGAGTGCAGCCCCATTTCCAGCAGGAAGGAACCGCCTGGCAGTTCGAAGAGGGCCTCGGCCAGTTTTCCCGGATACGGCTCCTCCTGGGTCAATCTGCCATCCTGCAGGGTCCATTTCCCGCCCATCCAGCGCCACCCCGGCGCGGCCGGCAGATCAGGGTTCATCTGCAGAAGCGGCCGCAGCGTCGCGTCAAGGGGAATTGGCTGCGGGTCGCTGCTGGGACCCAGCACCACCAGGCGGTTGCCTGTAAACTCCAGGCGGTCGATCGCCATCACGCGGCCTGCGTTTGTATTTTCATCTTTACACGCGGAGTCCGGGTCTCCCTGCTGCCAGCGGTGGTAAACGCAGAAGAGCTGGCGGTTATCGGGCCCGCGCACCACCGAATTGTGCCCCGGGCCAATCACACCGCGCTCCGGAAAGGAGCGCAGCACCGGCAGCCGCTGCTGTCCGTCGGCGGTCTGCTCCCATTCTTCGCTGGCCAGGATCTTGGCACTGGTGGCATAATCCACGCTGTAGCCGGGATCCCGCCAGCTGCCCCCGCTGTACATCTGATAATAGCGGCCCTTATACTTCAACACAAACGAGCCTTCTACGGTATGCCAGCGCACGCCGCCTCTGTCGAGGCGCCGGGGGTCATAAATTTGCCAGTCGTACTTTGCCCGTGTCACCGGCACGGGTTTGCCGGCCAGGTGAAAGGGATCCACCAGACGGTCGACCACCGTCCCGGTACCGATGCGCTCGTGCTCCAGGAAGTCGGTGGCATAGAACAGATAGCGAGCGCCGTCTGTATCCTGGAAAACATGGGCATCGATGGCGAATGCTTCCTTCGTCAGCCGGTGACCGCTGTCCTCATATGGCCCCTGCGGCGCATCAGAAACCGCCACCCGGATCTCCATCTGCTTTTCATTCCCCACACTGTAATACAGATAGAACTGGCCGTTGTAATAGCTCACTTCGGGCGCCCAGTAACAGGTGTGCTCGCCGGGCAGCGGTGCCAGCGCCCCGCTGGCCTCGCTCCAGTGCACGAGGTCGCGCGAGTGCAGGATACCGAAGCAGCGGCCGTCGCGCCAGAAGCCGGTGCAGTAGGCCCAGTAAACGCCCCGGTATTTGAGTACAAAGGGGTCGGGAAACGGTGAGGGGTA
>JAAYXE010000183.1 GCA_012516075.1 Chloroflexota bacterium
ACCTGTGGGCGGGCATCAAAAGCGGGATCCCCCTGCGGTGAAGCAAAGCGGCGGTTCCAGGGACAGACCTGCTGGCAGATATCACAGCCAAAAACCCAGTCGCCGATTTGAGGGCGCAGTTCGACCGGAATAGCTCCCTTCAATTCGATGGTGAGATAAGAAATACAGCGGGATGCATCGATGGTGCGGTCAGGCAGGATGCAGGCGGTTGGGCAGGCTTCCAGACAGCGCGTGCAGGAACCGCAGTGGTCGCTGGTAAAAGGCGCATCGGGTTCAAGCTCGATACCCAGCAAAATCTCAGACAGGAGAAAGTAGGAGCCGCGCTGCGGGTGGATCAGGCAGGTATTTTTGCCGATCCATCCCAGGCCGGCCCGCTGGGCAAGGTCACGTTCCAGAATCGGGCCGGTGTCCGTATACCAGCGGTTCGGCACCGGATGGCCAACCTGCGCCTCCAGAAATGCGACCAGCGCCTGCATGCGCTCAACCAGCACATCATGGTAGTCATCACCCCAGGCGTAAGCGGCTGAGCGGCCGTAACCAGGGACGGATTCCTGCGGGCCGGGATCCGGAGCAAAGTAACGGGTGCCCAGAACCAGGATCGAACGACATTCCGGCAGGATAAGGCGCGGGTCTGCCCGGCGCTGGCGCGAGCGCTCGGTCGCCAGATAGGCCATTTCGCCGTGCCTGCCGGCGGCCAGCCAGTTTTCAAATACAGGATAATGAGGTGGGGGATCGGGTGTGGTGACGCCTGCCAGTTCGAAGCCCAGGCGCTGCGCCTCGGCCTTGACCTGCCCGGTCAGCTGCAGGCGGTCCGGGGGCTTCCGGGATGGCGAATGCATCCCGGAAGCCATCCGGTTTTCAGAATTTATCTGCATCGCAGGAAGAAACTGACCTGGTCAGAGCTGATATCCATTGGCGATGTGATGTGGAAGCGGACCCAGCCGTCAATATCGGCATCAAATGTAAGGTCAAAATTCAACGTGTGGCTGCCGGCGGACAGCGAATTTTGCACAGGCGGAGGCAGGTTAATATTGAAGCCTGCGGTATCCGAACCAGCTTCGAGCTGGTAATTTACGGTCGCTGCCTGGTTCAGGTGAAAACCGGTGGTGATCCGGAAGGTGTGCGGGCAGGTACCGTCGACGGAGGGATCATCGATGCTGAGCGTTACATTTGAAACCACTCCGGCCTGAGGAGTTGGCGAGGGGCCAGGCGTAACCGTGGCCGAGGTTCCGCCGCCGCTGGAGCCGATCACATCGATATCCACCCAGAACGGGTTGCCGAACAGCACACCGCTGGCATTGCGCATACGCCAGTAGCCAATATAATCGCCGGCCTGAGACGGCGCAACCAGGTTCACGGAGATGTTCACCGTGGCGCCAGGTGCGACCTCGCTGGGAACGGGAACTGAATCCGGGCCTCCCATCTTGTCGCCTTCGACGAAGACCAGCTCATAGCCGGCTCCCCAGGTAGTAGACCCGTTGTTCATAATCTGCCAGGTCTTGGTAAATGATTCGCCGGGAGCGAAGTCCGTGCCGTCTTCCACAGTTACATCCGCCACGTAAACGGAATTATCGCCGCCACCGCCCGAGCTGGCCGGAGGCGCTGTCGTCGCCACAGCACTGGTAACCGCTGCAGGTGTGGTGGCCGCCTCGGTCGGCGCGGTCGTCTGTGTAGGAGGCTCGGGTGTGTCTGATGGAGATGTCGTGGGAGACGGAGTCAGCAGAGCCGATTCGGTCATGATCGCGCCGGCCGTCTGCGCAGCGGCTGTGAAAACAAGGTCCGGGCTGACAGTCTCTGTCGCCTCAGGCGCCCGTGAACGGCAGGCCGAAAGCAGCAGCGCTGCTGCAATGATCCCTGTCCAGAGGTAATTTGCTTTCTTCAAGATCGCACCTCCTTTCGTGCATTCGGCCACAAGTATAACTGTTTTTCGACGCTTGAATTAAAGACGATCCACCACAGCACGACCTTCTAATCGTTCTCAATGCGCGGCGAGTTCCAGATGGCCCAGTCGTCTTCTTCCGAACCTGCAGCGCGCACCGTGAGCACAAACCGGACACTCTCACCGCGCAGAGCGTTTAGATCAACATCCACGGGCAGCAGACTGCGGCTGCAGCTTTTCTCAAACTGGTCCAAAACACGAACCCGGCCGTCTTCCAGCACGCCGATTTCAAATTCCACACTGCCCTCGCCGCAGCTGCCTTCCGGCGCCATGAAACCCAGTCGGGCGCGAAAGCGGTCACCCGGCTGGACAGTGTACGCCGGGAATACGCCGGAGATCACGCCGCTGTCCTTCCACAGGGGATGCATAAGCAGCACCTTTCCCGATGTGGATCCGTTTTCGAGCCTCACACCTTCCTTGATCGCAGCCACACCGTTGGGGTCGTCGTCTGCACCGTTAAAGTCCAGGGATATGTTCAGGTCATCGTTCGTCCCGCTGGACCATTCTGCGGCAGAAGCGCGGGCGATGAAGTCGTATACAATGCCGCTCACGGTGACCACATCTACCTGAGCCCAGAAGGGCCGGTGTTCTTTACCAATCCCAAACACCTGACCGGCTGCGTTGCGCAGCTTCCATTCGCTGCGGTAAGTGCCTGCACGGTCTGGGGCGGTGAAACTGATAGCGACTTCCACCCGCTCTCCGGGCGGCACCGCCTCATTGAGCGGCACGCTCTGCGGCGCGCCCATCGCATCACCGCCTGTAAAAACCAGCGAGAAGTCGGTGGTCCAGGTGCAGGTCCCGCTGTTCTCCAGCAGCCAGCGCTTCTCAAACGATTCGCCGGGCGATACGTTGGTGCCGTCGGGAATATTTACATCCCTGATAAAGCGCGCTTCATGGCAGCCCTCCGACGCGGGCGTCTGATTGACCGCTGCTGCAGTGGGGGCCGGGGTGGTTGCTGCAGGCTCACCGGTGGCAGGCGGGGTAGAAGTTACCCGGGGTGAAGGGGTCAGGCCGGAGGCGGTTGCACCCGGCCGGCTGACCTGTG
>JAAYXE010000184.1 GCA_012516075.1 Chloroflexota bacterium
CAGCTATCAACTGGTGGAACGCAGGCTGGCGGAGATCACCCTGATTCAAAATCTCTCGCAAACTTTTGCCCAGCGGCTGGAAAAATCCAAGCTGCTGGACGAAGTCGTCATCCAGTTAGCCGGGCGTTTCGACTATTCACAGGTAGAGATCTATATCCAGGAGGAAGGCCGCCTGGTCCTGAAGGCCTTCTGGGGGTGGCCTCCGGCCCTGGAACCGGCAGATATTGAAGCCGGGATCATTGGCAGGGCGCTGCGCGAACAGCATTCAATCCTGGAAATCAATGTCGCGCAGGATCAGGCGCCGGAATTCCAGCCGCTCGAACCGGCCGCGGAACTGGCGGTGCCGATTTTCCAGGGAAAAACGGTCCTGGGTGTGATCCACATCGTTTCCAACCAGCCCGGGCAGCTAGGCCAGCAGGACCAGGACCTGATCGAAGTACTGGCCGGACAGATATCGATCGCGTACGAGAATGCCACGCTGTACGAACACCTCCGCCAGCATGCCGAGGAACTGGAACAGGTGGTTGCGCAGCGTACTTCCGAACTGACCGAGCTCTACCGGTTGAGCGAAGGGATCGGCTACTGCTTCTCGCACGGAGATCTGGTGCGGTTGCTGCTCAATCACATGCGCTCTGCGGTTCACAGCGAGATCGCGGCAGCCTGCCTGATCACCAGTTCCTTCGAGGGAATCATCGTTGAGACCGGCCGGCCCCTGAATCCACAGGTTCTCGAGTGGATTAAAAAGACCTGTATCAAGGCTTTTAACCGGGATATCGACCGCAAAGCGATTGCGAAAAGGCTGCCGGTTAACCTGCTGGAAGCCAGCCCGTACCTGCCCCAGGCAGCGCCTGTTAATGCCGTTGGCGCCTTTATTCAGGCTCCAATTATCATTGAGCGGGAGGTCGTGGGAGTGCTGATTGTCGCCCAGGAAACGAGCGGCGATTTCGGCGACGATCAAAAGCGGCTGCTGACCACCTTTGCCAACCAGGCCGGAACCGCCGTCCAGCGCCTTGCATCCATTTTATGGACCCAGCAGCAGAACCTGGAAAGCCTGGTTGAGCACCTGCCCATGGGCATTTTACTCGTCGACCAGGACTTTAATATTCTGGTCTCGAACCCCCATGGTAAAGAGATTTTAAACATCATCAACTCCGAAGGCACCAACGGCAGGCTGCTGAAGCTGGGGCCTTACGCTCTTGAAGAACTGATCGAGCAGCACCAGGATTCTGTACCGTTTGAGATCAGCCTGGACAGCGATCACCGGCACCTGTTCAGCGTCCAGATTCATCCGATGCTGCACGGCATGCAGCGCTGGGTGATCCTCATGCGAGATATCACTCAGGAGCGGGAGAACCAGAAGCGCATTCAAAATCAGGAGCGGCTGGCCACGGTCGGCCAGCTCGCCGCCGGCATCGCTCACGATTTCAACAACATTATGGCGGCCATCACGGTGTACGCCGACCTGCTCTATCAGGATCCCGGCATCCGGCCGGCCGGCCAGGAAAAACTCAAGATCATCCAGCAGCAGGTGCAGCGCGCGGCCAGCCTGATCCGCCAGATCCTGGATTTCAGCCGCCGTTCGATCATGGAACAGAGCGCGCTGGATCTGCTGCCCTTAGTAAAAGAGATCGATAAAATGCTCAGGCGCGTGCTGCCGGAGACGATCCACCTGAGCCTGAACTACCAGCCGGGGTCCTACTGGGTAGAAGCAGACCCAACCCGGCTGCAGCAGGTTTTCATGAACCTGGCTGTAAATGCTCGCGATGCGATGCCAAACGGCGGTCTGCTGGAGTTCAACCTATCCCGGTTCAGTCTGAAACCCGGAGACAGCAAGCCAGTGCCGAATATGGCCCCCGGGAACTGGATCCGCATCGACGTTTCAGACAACGGTACCGGGATCCCCGAAGAGGTCATGCCTCATATTTACGACCCCTTCTTTACCACGAAACCGGTCGGTCAGGGGACAGGTCTGGGACTGGCGCAGGTGTACGGTATTATCCAGCAGCACAACGGCCATATTGAGGTCACGTCCGAGGAGAATAAAGGGACCACCTTCTCGATCTTCCTGCCTATGCTGGAAATTTCGTCGGGTGGTATGTATCAGAGGGCGGATGCCAAAGCCTTAAGAGGGAAAGGTGAAACGGTGCTGGTGGTCGAGGACGATGACGCCACACGCTCAGCCATCAGCGCCCTGCTGGAGACCCAGAACTACCGGGTGATCGCAGCCAGGAACGGGATCGAAGCCATCGAAGCCTTTGACCAGCATACGGCCTCCATCGGTCTGGTCATCAGCGATGTGGTGATGCCCGAGATGGGCGGCATTGCCCTGTACAGAGCGCTGCAGGAGCGCAGCCCGGGAGTTAAAATGCTGTTCATCACCGGCCATCCCCTGGAGACAAATGGCAAAGTCATGCTGGAAAAAGGATCGGTGAACTGGCTGCAAAAACCCTTTACGGTCTCCGATTTTAATCATGCCATCCACATGCTGATATCCGAATAAAAAACAGGACGCCCTGAGATCGGGGCGTCCTGTTTTTATGACCGGCGTTTCCAGCCCGGTTACCTCCTGCGCCGGTTAGCGAGCTGTGCCGGCTGAGTCTTCTCCTGACTGCGCCAGAAGGCAACATCCGCCTCGTCCTGGTCATCCAGCAGCGCAGGGTGGACCTCGGGGGTCAGGCGGAAGCCATATGCCGTCCACAGGTCATCTGCCAGCCTGCGGGCTGAGATCCGCAGCCCCTGGCGGTTGAAGTATTCACAGATGCGGGTCACATCGCGCAGAAAAATTGGGTATGCGCTGCGGTTCTGGCGGGGATCGACCGCCTGGGGAAAATCGATCAGGGTGATCTCACCCTCCCAGTAGAGGATATTGTAAGCCGACAGGTCGCCGTGAACGCGGTTGTTAGCCAGCATTAGCTCGATATTCTTCACCACGCGTTCAAAAAGTGGGCGGACTTCTTCTGGTTCCAGGTCAACAGCATTCAGACCGGGAGCGGCCATTTCATCCCCACCGATATAGGACATCAGGATGGCGTTGTCACCACTTGCATAAGGCACAGGGACATCGGCCCCTGCCTGATGCAAAATGTGCATGGTCTGCACCTCGTGCTCAATCCAGGAGGTGTGCAGCAGTTGTTTGCCAAAGTCTGTGCGCTTCTTCATGGCGTGCAGTAAGCCATCGTTTCGAATCACATTGCCGTTCTCGTCCAGGTCTTCGCGACCTTCGCGGTAAATGTGATCCTTTTTCAAATTACGAAAGCGCCGGGGACGGTAGATTTTGGCTGCCAGGTATGGTACTTCCAGCGTCTCTGAAGCCAGGCACTGATATACCGAAGCCTCTTTGCCCCCCTTGATCTGACGCAGCACATCGGTAAACCACTGCTGGTCATAGAAACCGCTCAGGGATTCCGTGATCCACACTCGTTCGTGACGGGAGGCGTTGTAGGTGAAGGGGTATTCGCTTAACAGGTCCTCGTAGTCTGCCGGCTCAACCACCCCGTCCGGGGCAAAATTAGATCTCTTGATTGACCCGGCTTTTCCCTTACGCGCACGGTCGCGGCCCACGTTTCTGATCCTGGGTATAGCGCTCAGGTCATCCAGCTCTCCAAAGTCGTCCATCCAGTTATGATGCGACATATTTCCTCTTGATCTTGCGAAAAGCATTCTTTCAAATTGTCTGGTTAAAAAGAAAACAGCCGCTTGAAATGACTCCTGCGGCTGTTATTGAAAGTCGTCGATAAACGATTAAAAAAACAACCCCAGGGCCAGCGTGCGCCTGCGGCTGTCGACCGTCACTTCTGTTCGGGTCGTATCGAGTTAACCTCGCGCAGAAGGCGCACAGCGATCATCAAAGTTCACATACAATCCGGTTTTCACAATCGGTGCGCCTCCTTTCTGATCAAGATGGGGTGAGTTTATCACCCGGGAACCGTCACGTCAAGGTTGTATCGTATGATTGGATGGGGGAGCAGGCGGAATGACCGCCTGCTCCCCTCATGCCTCAAACGAAGGAGTGTATCTCTACATGCTCAGGGGGAGGCTGACGCCCCGGCTCGGACGCTGCTCAGCCTGCGCACATCCACCAGGTCGGCTATCACCACCCGGCGGCTCAGGTAGGTCTCGGTCTTCGAGTCCCAATCCGAACAGGTCACCAGGGTTAACTGGGGGGTCACGCTGGGACCGGTAACCTCCACATCTTCCTCCTTCACCACCAGGCCTTCACGCACCTGGTAGAGGTACACATTTTTCTCCGTGTACAGATAGATGCGGTCACCGGGCTGCAGCCTGTCCAGATCATGAAAAGGACCAGGCCCCAGGTTTAAAACGTTGACATGCGCGGCGAGCACCGTGTTTCCGCCTTCGCCGGGAGCTGAAGTGGAACCTAACCACGCCACCTTATCGCGAATGCCGCGAATATCCCACACCCCATCCACCAGCGGGCGGTGCTCCACAGGGGAAGTTACACCCAGCGCGGGGATGGAGATGGTCTGAATGGCGCTGTCGTCCAGGACAACAGCTTCCCGGCGATCAGAAAAAGGGGGCATCAAATCGGCTGCAGCCGCCCCCTTTCGTTCCACCTGCAAATCCTGCCCGAAATCCCCTGCGGCCGGAATCACGGCCGGGCGCTCCCCCGCTGCATCAGGCCGGCTGTGAAAACTCACCACCTGGCCGGCTGATGCTGCCCGGGTATGGGAATAGCCGGCGACCAGAGCGCTGATCTGCTGTGAAGATTGAGACAGGATCAATGCGGAGACCACCAGCAGCAGGCTGAAAATGCGGATGCGCGGCGATGAAAGTACGCTGCGAATGGCAAGTCCCAGCGCCAGCCCGATCAGGATCCCGATCGCGAGCAGCCCGGGGCCGCCCATACCGCCGGATGGCGGGGTCGGGCGCTCACCGGTCTCTGGCAGGAGCTGCGGCCGGGCAGTGGGTGTGTTCGTAGGCCGGTCACGCCCGGGAGAGCGCGGCGTCTCCGTTGGGGATTCGCCCGGTGGAACCGGAACCGTGGGTGTTGGCGTCGGCTCGTCCAGTGGCGGCGGAGTTGGCGGAGTTTCCGTTGCGGGCGGGATGACCGGTGTCTCCGTGACCACCGTTGGCGTCATGGTGACCGCAAAGCGGGGCGCGGGGTCCGCTGATGCGGCTGCTCGTCCAATTCCGAGCGTCAGCAGCAGGACGAAAACAAGAAAAATACCTGTATAGCGCAGTTTATACATTGAGTTCCCTCCTATCGGTTCGTCAGCGGCAGGTAAGTGGGGGTCGTAATGGATTCGATCTGCACGTGCATGGCAGGATCCCCGAATAGAACATAGGTGTCAATCAGGTCGAGATAATTTTGAGAGCTGGCCAGAAGATTGATTTTGCCGATCAGCGCCGCTTCCCCCAGCGTGGCGCCGCCATCTCTCCAAACAGACTGCGTGAAGCCCTGCGCCAGAGCCCGGTGCCCGGTGGAAATACCCAGACCGCTGGAGCCCCAGACAGCTGCAGCTCCCCCGGACGGGTGGCGCAGGAATGCCTCGTCCAGAGTTGAAAGGCTGGGTGAGTGGAATGAGCCGGTGAAGCAGGTCATGTCGAGCAGCACGGGCAGCCGGCTGCCGTTCTCCAGCGAAGCGATATCTTCGATATGGATGAACCGCTCCGCAGCCCACTGGTGCATGGAGGCATGCCCGCTGTACATAACCAGCGCAGCGCCGTTGTTCCAGGCGGACTCAATCCGTGTGAACATGTCTTCACCCGTTGCGCCCTGATCAGGATCGAAATACAGACGGCGAAGGGTATGCGGCAGCGCGCCTGTATCCTGCGCGACCAGGTCGGATTGGGCGTGGTAATTTCCGCCGCCGTCCGGGTTATCGGCGATAAACACTGCCTTTTCCCGCCAGAAACCGCCCTCCGGGGAGGTTTCATAGGCGACGATCTTGGCGATCACAGCCTGGGCTTCCGCCAGACTGTTGACCGGCAGGCGGCCGATCATCAATTCGGGGAGGTTATCCGTCCCGGCCAGGGTTGCATAGCGATTATCCGCGGCAGTTTCTCCGGCCCAGGGATCGACATCCGCCAGATATGGAGGGATCCAGGTGGGTGGAGAAGTGCTCTGGTACTGCCTGGGATCGGCGGTGCCATCACCGACCAGCAGGACATACTGCGGCCGCGGCCGCCAGGTGCGGTACGCATTCAGCAGATAGCTGTACAGCGCCTGGGGATCGGGCCGCCCGTCCCCGAAGTTGTCGTATACCCCCTGAACATCCTGCACCACAACGCTCAACCCCTGAGAGGTGCGCAGGTCGATGAGCGGCTGCAGGGCGGGCAGAAATGCGCTGTGCGTGAGGATGATGTAGTCCGCCCCTGCAGGCTGTTCGAGGGGCGAGATCAGGCGCAGGTTCTCCGGCAGGCTGATTTCGTTCTCGGGTATGAAAAAGAATTCTCCGCCCGCTGCATCTACCTGCACCTGGTTTCCGTTGACCTGCATGCCCGTCACTCTCACCGGCTGCAGTGGATCGCTGATGTCGTACAACCGCCAATCCTGAGCCGAATCAAGCGTGAATGTATACGTATAGCTGCCGTTTTCTGCTAGCCAGGAAAAGGCTGTGCCGTGCGTACTCGCATCGTCCAGTTTGTAGCGGATTGTGAAGGCGTCCAGCCAGGAGCCATCCACGGCCGCTGCCGGTTCGGCCGGTGCGGAGAGTGTGAGCACATTCTGGCCTTCCTTCAATACCTCTTTGGAAATATCCAGAACATTTTGATAGGTCTGCTGGCCGTCCCACTCGACCACACCCAGCACCGTCCCGTTCAGGGAGACCTGCAGCCGGTGATCCGGATTAACGGCCGGCACGTCGGTGAAACCGATCAGGTGCAGCGTCAACTGCGCAGCCAGATCCACTAGACCAGTCTGGTCCGGATGGACTGCAGTAAGCTCGAACGGAAAGGAGCGTTCGCGCACCTGGTCGCTCCACTGCAGGCGCTCCCAGACCCAGCGGTCTCCGTCCCGGCCGGCCGGGATCAGGCCGCAGTAGCAGTCGGGCGTGTAGATCCTGTTTTCTTCCAGTGTCACATCTCGCCAGGCGGACGCTAGCGGCTTACCCGCAGAGCTCTCTTTTCTTTCTGTCACCCATAAACTTCCCTGCCCGTCAGCATGCAGGAAGTACACGTCGACGCTGGTCCAGCGGCTGAAGCGGGGATCGGCAAAAAACACCAGGCGCTCACCGCGTTCAAACACGCTGTCATCATCCCCCTCCCATTCGTAAGCGACCGGGGCTCCCGAGCGAGTGAGCTGCAGGTTTTTCGTATCCACCGTGTCCACCGGAAAACCGGCCGCCGCCAGGGAATCATAGTCCAGGGCGATCAGGCCGCGGCGCTGCACTTCCACAGCCACCACCGGCGTCTGGCCCGTCTGGGCAGCGGCCATCTCCGTATCCAGACCCGCCGCAGCAGGAGCAGGTAAAACATCCTCGGGGTTGATCACCATCGACTGCAGCATCGTCTGCAGCTCGTCCAGCCCACCAGCCTGCAGGCCGGCCATCCCCTGAACGGTGGGCGGAAAGGTCAGCCTGACGCGGAGGGAGGTCGTCAGGCGCAGGTCGTCTCCTTCCGGCCGCGCCGGGTAGAAGATCAGTCGCGCCAGCGCGACATCTCGCAGGGTTCCCAGCCGTTCCAGAACGACCGGGCCAGCCTGAAAGGAGGCGGTGCTCTCTGCAGGTGCAAAGGCGCCGCCCAGCACTGTCCCGTCAGGTGCGCGCTGTACTCCGGCGGGCTGCGGCGCCAGATCGAGAGCCCCGGGAAGGTCGACCACCCTTTCCTCGGTGTACTCGATACTGAGCTGCGGTTCGACTCCCTGCGGCAGGGCCAGCAGCACTGCGCTCCAGGGAATCTGGGGGGCCCCGGGGGTATCGAGGGTCTCAAACCCTGGTATTTGAACCTGCGCCCTGCCGCCGTCCATCCCGAGAACCTCCACATCGGGCGTCTGCCATTCCAACACCAGCCCGCCATCCCAACGCGTCACCGCCGGCTGCGGGCCGGGAGGGAACGGGTCTTCCGCCCGCCCGCTCCCGGTAGGAACCGGCAGCGCCAGCACAAGGAAGGCGGCGAGTACACCTCTATACCACATTGCCCATGGATGATGATGCTGTGACGCCCGATGCACTGCACACTCAGTTCCCGATCTGAACGAAGGGAACAAAGATTTGCTTATCAAGCTGCGCGGAAGACCCAACCGTGGTCACATTGGCGGTCACCGGCCCGTGCCAGGTTCGCTTCCCGGACGTGTCAACATCCACCAGCCAGTAATACCACCGTCCGCTGTCAGGCACGCTGTCGGTATGGGCATATGTCTTTCCGTGAGCGCCATCCGGCGTCCCCGGGAAGGTGGCAACCAGCTCCGCCCCACTGCTTACGCTGCTGTTCGAGCGGTAGAGCTTGAATTCGTAATGGTCCACTTCCGAAGCCGTTTTCCACGAAAGGCTGACTTTATTTTCGGATACCCCGGTAACGCTGAAGTCCACCAGCGTGACAGCGTTCGGCTCGGTCGGCTCAGGGGTGGATGTAAAAGTGATGGCCGGCGGAACGGGGAAAGTGGAGGTCGGGGTGGGCGTGTTTGTTGGCGTAACGGATGTTGCGGTTGGCGGCGGAAGGGTCACGCCGGGCGGCTGGGTCTGCGTGGGCGTGTTCGTTGGCGAAACGGGTGTTGCGGTTGGCGGCGTAGGGGTCACACCAGGCTGCACCTGGATCTGAAAGCCGTCGATGGCGCCCGATCCGTTCAGGGTGATGCGCGCATAATCAATGCCCGACAGATTGACCGCTACCGTGGCCAGTCCGTTGTTGCCCACGTTCGGGATCTGGACCGTGGCCAGCAGGGTGCCGTCCGGGCCGCCGGAGTAGAACTGTCCGTGCGCGCCGCCTTCCTCGTCTTCCACGTCGAGGACGTACAGATAATCGATGGAAACCACCCCGGCGCCCAGATTGCGGAAGTCAAAATTAAAGAATGAATCCGGTTCATCCGCGTCGTCCGGATCGGTCGAGTCCATATCCTCGCTCAGGATGAGCACATTCCCCAGCTGCGGCTTAAACAAATCCGGATCTCCCCCGGAGCAGTCATCCAGTGTTCCACCGCCGCAGGTGGCGTCGAAGATCATGGCCGAATTCACCCCCGGTCGGGATGGAAGATGGCCAAAGACTTCGACATATCCGGGGATCACACCCTCACCACCCGAAATGCCGTAGCCGGGCGTGAGCGTGCTGACCATCGTGCCAGGCGCAAGCCCTTCGAAGTCAATATAAATGGTCTCCACGGTCCCCTGCCCCATGACCGGAGAAACCAGCAGGAACAGGACGAATAGACTGCACAGCAGTATTAGCAGGTTGCGTTTCATGGCGTCTTACCCTTCCCTTCGTGAAAAATAATAAGCTCCTCAATGCCGGAAGTGCCTGCACCGCCGGCCCGGCGCACGATAACACCGCCGCCGATTACTGGTATCCCCATCACTGTTTGTTGAATGAACGAGCGCCCGAGGAGAATGCAATTTTTGATCTGAGGATCAGGGTCATTGAATGAGTAGCGCCCTCTCTCAAAAATCCAGCCCACCCTCAGTTCCTGGATACCTGGTGGAGAGATCGCTGAAAATGGAGGCCTACTTCCTCCCAGAGATACACCCTCCTTATTCTTTTGTGATGTCCGGAGACTTCGATTTACTGATGGCAGAGGATCTACACCCCACCCCTCTGCCGGCCGATGCTGGCTGCAGTGATATTAATGCTGAACTCATTATATCAGAAATGCGTACCAGCCAAACTGCAGAAAAATGGTTGAAATATCGGTCTTGTCATAATAAAAAACCCCGGCCCGCCGGCTGTCCCTGCTCAGGAACGGCCGGCGGGCCGGGGTTTCCCGGCTTTCGAGAGGTTATCGACTGATTAATAGACGACCATCGTCAGGATCATCGAAAGGATAATCATGACGCCGACGACGGCAAAAATGATTTGATTAATTTTCAGACTGCGAGCCTCTCGTTTTGACAGTTCTTTCTTCTTTGCCATTTTCAATCTCCATCATCCTTCCTGCCCCTCCGGCGGGGATTCCATTCCCGTTATTCCAGATAGCTCTTGATCGCCTGCGCCAGTTCGGGGGTAATGCCATTCACCAACTGCAGCTCTTTCAACGAAGCTTCCCGGATGTTTTCAATCGAACCAAAAGTATTCAACAGCGCCTTACGCCGGGCCGGCCCGATTCCGGGGATGGCATCCAGGCGAGAGGCAACCCCGGCTTTATCCCGCCGGCTGCGGTGGGCCGTGATCGCGAAGCGGTGCGCTTCATCTCGCACGCGCTGCACCAGGTACAGAGCCTGTGAATGGCGCGGCAGGACCACAGGCAGCGGCCGGCCAGGCAGGAAGAGCTCCTCATTCTGTTTCGCCAGTCCGGCGACCGGGACCTTCCCCAGCAGGCCGAAGCGCTCCAGCACCGTCACCGCCCTGGCGAGCTGTCCCTTCCCGCCATCCACGATCAGCAGGTCCGGGAGGATCGAGAAAGCCCGGTCGGGTTTCTTCCCGGGGGCATCTCCGCTCTCCAGCGCCGCTTTCCAGCGGTTGAAGCGCCGGGTCAGCACCTCTTCCATGCTGGCGAAATCATCCGGCCCGACCACGGTGCGGATGTTGAAGCGGCGGTAGAGCTTTTTACTGGGCACACCCTGTTCAAAAACCACCATACTACCTACCGCCGCGGTCCCCTGGGTATTCGATATGTCGAAGCACTCGATGCGGTTGATCGGCTCCTTGAGCTCCAGGGCTTCCTTAAGTTCAATCAGCGCCTGTTCCTGGCGGTGACGGTCGGCCTGCCACTGCGCTTTCAACACCTGCAGTGTTTCAGCGGCATTCTCAGCCGCCAGTTTCAACAGCTCCTGCTGCTGGCCTTCGCGCGGCACAAAGATCTCCACCTTCTGCCCGCTGCTCTTCTGGTTGAGCCACTGGCGGATGATCTGCAGTTCCTCCACTTCCTGAGGCAGCAGCACCTGGTCAGGGACAGTGGCCGCCTGGTCGTAGAACTGCTTCAGGAATTGGGCCATTACGTCCGAGTCGGGTGTATCCTCGGCGCCTTCCAGCACGAAATAATCGCGCCCGATCAGTTTCCCGCCGCGGATGAAGAACACCTGCACCACAGCCTCTCCATTCGAACGCGCCATGGCAAGCACATCCGAATCAACGTAATCCGGTGAGACCACTTTCTGGCGTTCGACGACGTTTTCAATCGCCCGGATCTGGTCGCGCAGGGCAGCTGCCTTCTCAAAACGCAGTTCTTCCGCCGCCCGTTCCATCTCCACCCTCATGCGCGAGACGATTTCTTCGGTGCGGCCGCTCAGGAACTGGCACAGGTCATCGATCATCTGGCGGTATTTTTCCTTGCTCACCGCACCGATGCAGGGCGCAGAACACAGCTTGATATCATGATAAAGACAGGCGCGCTCGTCCTGGCCGGTGATTTCACGGTCGCAGGTAAGATAAGGGAAAATGCGCCGCAGGACGTCCAGCGTCTGGTGAACGGCCCACACACTGGTGTAAGGGCCGAAGTAGCGCGAGCCATCGTTGACCATCTGGCGGGTGACGGTCACCTTGGGGAATGGGTCTGCCCAGTGAACCTTGATGTAGGGATAGCGCTTATCGTCTTTAAGGCGCACATTGTAGTGCGGCCGGTATTTCTTGATCAGGTTCATCTCGAGGATCAGCGCTTCAAGCTCTGAATCCACGACGATCCACTCGATATCAGCAATTTTGCGCACAAGCTGGTTGGTTCTGGGGTGATGACTGTTGCTGGAGTGGAAGTATGACCTGACCCGGTTGCGTAAATTAATAGCCTTACCGACGTAAATCACCTTTCCCGCTGCATCTTTCATCAAGTAACAGCCGGGTTTGGTGGGCAGGTTATCGAGCAGGGAAGTAATATGCTCAGAAACTTTCATAGCCTATTTATTCTAACATGTTGAAAAGTATAATTCAGGTTATGAAAACTGATAGGATTGAGGTTCAAGTAGGCGAACTGCTGCGCAACAGGGGCATGCGCCTTGCGGTTGCCGAGTCGTGCACGGGCGGGCTGATCAGCCACCGCATCACCAATGTACCCGGTTCTTCTGTATACTACCTGGGCGGGGTCACCTCGTACGCCAACGAAGTCAAAATCCGGATCCTGGGCGTCCGGCCGGAGACGCTGGAGCGCCATGGGGCCGTGAGCCGCGAAACGGTGCTGGAGATGGCCCGGGGCGTGCGCCGTCTGCTGAATGCGGACGTCAGCATCGCCATCAGCGGCATTGCCGGGCCAGACGGCGGCACCCCTGAGAAGCCGGTCGGCCTGACCTGGATCGGTTTGAGCGCCGCAGACGGGACGGAGGACGCCTGGCGCTACATCTGGCCGGGCGACCGGCTGCAGGTGAAAGAGCAGTCCGCCGAACAGGCGCTGAAACTGCTGGCTGCTTATCTGGCTGGTGATCTATCCGCCGCTGCTCATCCTGAACAGCCCGGATGGCAGAAGATTGGCAGGGTATCCGCCCGCTTCGAGGCAGAGGGCAGAGTGACCCCGCAGGAATTTGAATGGCAGGGCGAGAAATACCGGGTCGAATCGACCGGGCGCCAGTGGCAGGACGAACTGGGCAGCCACGTGCTGGTGATGGTCCCTTCCCGCCAGGTGTACGAGCTCCTTTACCACGCCGGCGAGCAGACCTGGTATCTCAAAATGCCCGCTGAACAGGCACGGCGAGCGTAAAGCCGCACTAAACTGGCAAAAAAAAGCGTGCCGCAGGAACGATCTGCGGCACGCTTTTTTCAGGCAGGGTTGATCACAGCGCTAACCCAGGCGGGCGCGTTCTTCTTCGATGACGCTTTCGTCTAGTTTGCGGAACAGCGGCTCCGGCTTCTGCAGCGCCTTTCCCGGCTCCAGTTCCGAAGGCGCCCATTTCCCCGAGGCGGCTGCAGGATTGTAGCGCAGCACCTGGTGCTCACCAAGCGAGTCCTGCACCGTTTCCACATACTGCTCACCAAAGAGCGGCTGCTGGTAACCCAGATAGGTATGCAGGCGCTCGCTGGTGTGGGGTAGGAAGGGAGCGAAGAGCACCTTCAGCGAATCGATCGCTTTCAAAGCGGTGTAGATCGATTTAGCGGCGGCTTCTTTATCGCTCTTAATCTCGAACCAGGGGGCGGCCTTATCCAGGTACTTGTTGACCTCCGTGGCCAGCCGCATTGCCTCCGCCAGCGCAGCGCGGAAGCTGGTGGTGTTCAGAAAGTTGCCTACGGTCTTGAAGCCGGCTTCCACGGCTGCCAGGATCTCCTGGTCCTCCGGGCGCAGCTCGCCCGGCACGGGTACGCAGCCGTCCCAGTGCTTATAAGAGAAGGAGAGCACCCGGTTCGCCAGGTTCCCCCAGGTGGCCACCAGTTCGTCATTATTGCGGCGCACAAAACCGCTCCAGTCCCAATCGGTGTCCTTGGTTTCGGGCATGTTGGCGGTCAGGTAGTAGCGCAGGGGATCGGGATCGTAGCGCGACAGGAAGTCCAGCCCCCAGACGGCCCAGTTACGGCTGCCAGAAATCTTACGACCTTCCAGGTTCATAAATTCATTTGCCGGGACGTCGTAGGGCAGGTTTAAGGGACCGCTGTCGCGCTCCTCAAAAATCTTCCCAAACCATTCGCCGGTGCCGATGAGCTGCGCCGGCCAGATGATGGCATGGAAGGGAATGTTGTCTTTGCCGATGAAGTAGTAAGTGCGGGCTTCAGGCTGAGTCCACCAGTCGCGCCAGGCGCCGGCCTGCCCTTCAAGCTGCGACCACTCGATGGCCGCCGAAAGATAACCGATGACCGCCTCGAACCATACGTACAGACACTTGCCTTCCCAGCCTTCCACCGGCACCGGAATGCCCCAGTCCAGATCGCGGGTGATGGCCCGTCCGTGCAGGCCTTCGGTCAGGATCTGGCCCAGCGACTGGCGCAGCACGTTCGGCCGCCAGAAATGCTCACGGGTGCGCAGATAATCCACCAGTGCGGGCTGCAGCTTCGCCAGATCCAGGTAGAAATGCTCTGTCTCCAGCAGTTCCGGAGTGGAACCATCGATCTTCGAACGGGGATCGATCAACTGGGTGGCATCCAGCAGGTTGCCGCAGTTATCGCACTGGTCGCCGCGTGCGTTCGGGTAGCCGCAGATGTAGCAGGTGCCTTCCACATAGCGGTCGGGGAGAAAGCGCTTCTGCGAGGGGGCATACCACTGTTTCTGCCTGTCGGTGTACAGGTTCCCTGTTTTCTTGAGTGCCAGAAACATCGCCTGCGAAACTTTAAAATGATTCTCGGTATGCGTGCTGGTGAACAGATCGTAGGTCAGCCCCAGCTTCTGGAAAAGGTCCAGGAAGCTGCTGTGAAACTCGAGGTACACCTGCAGGGGTGTTTTCCCTTCCGCGTCCGCGCGCACCGTAACCGGCGTCCCGTGCGCATCGGATCCAGAAACCATCAACACCCTGCGTCCGGCCAGCCGCTGGTAGCGGGCAAAGATATCCGCCGGCAGATAAGATCCGGTGATGTTGCCCACATGGATGTGCGAATTTGCATAAGGCCAGGCTGCGGTAACAAGAACATGCTCAGCCATAATCTCCTCCAGAAAATTCCTGAGAAAAGTAATAAAAGAAAAAGGCTGCCCGGATGGACAGCCTATTGATTTTTCAGGTTCATTCGTCAGAGAGAGACCCGATCAAAAGATGCTGTCCAGCTCCAGGCGCGGCTGCACATCGCCATCATGCGCAGAGAGGACACCATCTGATCTTTCTTGCACCGGGACTTACAAATCGACATTGCTTACCACCTGGAGGGCAATTTCCGGTCTGACAGACCAACCAGCGACCGGAAAGCAGCCGGCGGAGCCAGCTTTCCACTCAGAACACCCCGCCAGAGGCAATTAAGTCTATAACTCTTGCATTTATTTGTCAAGACAGGGTAAATCATTTGACTGCTCAGGAATCGCGCAGGATGCGAGCCAGCGAGGGGTGGCGCAGGCGGCGCAGCGCCCGGCCTTCTATCTGGCGAATGCGCTCACGCGTCAGCCCAAATTTCTGCCCCACCTCTTCCAGAGTGTGAGCGCGGTTGTTCCCCAGGCCAAAGCGCATGCGCAGCACACGCCCTTCACGCGGCGAAAGGCTGGCGAGCACCTCGTCGATCCGCTCGCGCAGCATGTTCTCATAAGCCGCCTGCGCCGGGCTGGGGGTGTTTTCATCCTCCACATATTGGCCCAGTTCGCCTTCGTCATCATCACCGACAGGGCTCTCGAGAGAAAGCACCGGCTGGGCGATCTGCAGCAGCCATCGCACCTTCGATGGGGTCGTCTCCAGGCGGGCCGCCAGTTCTTCTATATCCGGCGTGCGGCCCAGCTCCTGTTCCATCTCCTGGGTGGCACGATACAGCAGGCGCAGGCGGTCCGTCATATGCACGGGCACGCGAATGGTGCGGCTCTGGTCGGCTACAGCGCGCGAGACGCTTTGACGGATCCACCATGTGGCATAGGTGGAAAAGCGAAAGCCGCGGCGGTATTCATATTTTTCTACCGCTTTCATCAACCCGAGATTTCCCTCCTGGATCAGGTCCAGGAAGGGCACGCCGCGCCCCACGTAGCGGCGGGCAATGCTGACCACCAGACGGGTGTTGGCCTTGATCAACTTCTCGCGAGCCTGATGGCCCTGCTGGCGCAGCCGTTCCAGCTCGCTGCGCCGTTCTGCAGACGGCCGTGCGTCGGGCTGCCTGAGCTCCTGCTCGGCCAGTTGTCCCAGCTCGATACACTGCGCCAGCCGGACTTCCTCTTCTTCCGTAAGCAGCGGGACGTGGGCGGTCTCCTTTAAATACAGACTGACCGTATCTTCAATATCACCTGTTTCTAAAGAGGGGATGCCTGGGGCAGGCTGGAGGATATCTTCTTCAAGCGATTCGATTGGGGGGAGATCAGCCTCGTGAAACGGTATGCCATTCCGCTGCAGCAGGGCGCGGATCCGCGGCAGCCACAGCTCATATTCACTTTCCCCCGTGTAAAATTCACGAATGTCCTGGTCGGTTATAAACCCTTTGACTTCTGCAATCTCTAATAACGCACTTAATACCTCTCCTGCTCGACCACCTTCACCTGAAAACAGCATACATACCCTCCTGGTCGGATGGCATCTGCACCCGGGTAGATTGAAGCATTCCTGGCAGTGGTTACCCTTCTTTGTCGAGCAGAGATTTCAGCACAGACAGTCGGGGGTCGACAGGCTCGTCGTCGTGCCGGTGCGGATTTTCGTTGAGATTCTCCCCACATTCAGGGCATAGACCTTTACAATCGGGTTTGCAGACCGGGTTGATCGGAACGTCCAGGAGCATTTCATCCCGGATGAGAGGACTCAGATCGATTTTCTTGTTCTCGGGAAGGATCAGCCCCGAATCGGTGACCGAGTCAGGTGTAAAAGCGTACAGCTCGGTGAAATCGATCTCCAGCGGCAGATCGAACTCGATCAGGCAGCGAGAACACTGCGCCTTGATCGCAGCGCCCATGTTCACCTGTACGAGCAGCCCCTGAGCCGTGCGCGTCACACGCACCGTGCCTTTGAGATCCTTTAGATACAGGTCTGGCGGAAACCAGACTTCCGGAACGTCGAAAGGAAAGTCCCGGGAATAACCTGCTGTCTCATGGACAATAAAACCGACGTTCAGGCGGAATAAATCGTTTGCGTTGGGTATCACGGTAAACTACTCGCTGATTAGACTTTCTATCCCCCATTTCGGTGAGAGCGGGGATGAGTGCAGTCTGCGCAGTCCTTCCGCCGAAGACGGTATGCCCATGTTTTTATTGTTACAGGCCCGCTCTTCTACGACCGGCCGGTTTTGCGTAACGGACAGGGCTGCAGAGATTTGATGTAATATGAGGATTATAACATAGCCAGGAGCACCCATAATGAGACTGCTGCTTGCCACAAACAACAGGGGCAAAATGGCCGAGATCAAAGCCATCCTTTCCGATCTTGACCTGGAGATCCTGACGCCTGCCGATCTCCAGCTCGAGCTGGAAGTGCCCGAAGTCGGTAACACGTATGCGGAAAACGCGGCCCTGAAAGGAGCGGCATTCTGCCGGGCCAGCGGTTTGCCTACCCTGGGCGACGATTCGGGGCTGGAGGTAGAAGCCCTGGACGGGGCGCCGGGGTTATACTCCAACCGTTTTGTACCCATCCCCCATGCAACCGACGCCGACCGGCGGAAATACCTGATCGAACGTCTGCTGGCGCATCCCCGCCCGTGGAAAGCCCGCTTTTGCTGTACGGTCGCACTGGTGCGCCCGGCGGACAACGGTCAGGTGCGCGTGAGCTACCACGAAGGGTTCTGCTACGGCGAGATCATCCCGGAAGAGCGCGGGGAAGGCGGCTTTGGGTACGACCCCATCTTTTATATCCCTGAAGAGGGGCGCACCATGGCGGAACTGGGAATGGAGGTCAAGAACCGCATCAGCCACCGGGGACGGGCAGTTCAGGCGGCAAAGCCGGCACTCGTTGAAATTCTGCAAGGTCGGGCCTGAACTCCTTGCCACCCACGGCGTTTGGGTTATGATAGGCTCGATGCAAACTCCTGACACATCCCCTCTCATCAACTGGATTGCAGCGTCTCTCCGCTGGCTGGTTCTGTTGAGCATGGCTGTATCCCTGGCTCTGCGCGCCCCGCTGCCACCGGTGTTGACCGCGGCGCTGATCCTGGTCGCTGTATGGAATATCCTGCAGAGCACGCTGGCAGCCGCCAACCGCCGGATCGCCGCTCACCCCTTTACCGTCGTGCTCAGCGATGCACTGATCGCCTGGGCCCTTTTTTATTTGTCGGGCCTTTTAAACGGCGGCCTGGGATGGGCCGGGCTGCTGCCGGTGTTCAGCGCCTCTCTTTACTTTCAATATCCAGGCGCTCTGATCGCCTCTGTAGTGAGCGCACTGGGACAGGGCTTGCTGGCCTCCCTGCAGGTCTCCACCCCGGCAGCAGTGCTTTTTGCCATCACCCTGCTCCCCCTGTATTTGTTTACCGGCCTGCTGGTCAGCTTCCTGGGAAAGCAGCTGGTCAGACGGCAGAAGCCCGAACCGAAATCTGCTCCGCCCGAACCCGGCTCAACAGCGAGTTCAGACCAGGAACGCCGCCGGGCGATTTTTAACCTGCTCTCGGCGCTGAGTTCCACGCTGAACTACCAGCGGGTGCTGGACACGGCTGTAGAAATGAGCGCTTCTGCGCTGCTTCCATTCGACCCGACTGCCGCGCAACTGGTCAGCGCAGCCTTCCTGTTTCAGAAAGCAGAACCGGAAGAGACCGTGCTTGCACTCGCCTCGGCCACCGGGATTGCACAGGCCGATTTCCGCACTACCCTGCCCGGCACATCCGGGCTGCTGGGACGCACGATCGATGAAGGCGTCGCACAGCACGCGCGCGATCTGAGCAGCGATCCCGAACTGGGACAGTTGATCTCGCTGCATGCCTGCAATTCGGCATACTGCATCCCGCTGCGAACCGGACTGGACACCTGCGGCGTGCTCTTATTTGCCCACCCCAAAGCGAGCTTCTTCAGCCCTGAAATCCGCGAGGTGCTCGATCTTGTAGGCAAACAGGCCACGGCGGCACTGGATAACGCCAGCCTGTACCAGGATCTGGCACAGGAAAAAGAGCGTATGATGGAGCTTCAGGAAGAAACGCGCAAAAAAATGGCCAGCGACCTGCACGATGGGCCGACGCAGTCGGTGGCGGCCATGGCCATGCGGGTCAATTTCGCCCGCCGGCTGATCGAACGCGATCCGAAGGCCGCAGCAGAAGAGCTGTATAAAATCGAAGACCTGGCGCGCCGGACAACGAAAGAGATCCGTCACATGCTCTTCACCCTGCGCCCGCTGGTCCTCGAATCACAGGGGCTGATCCCGGCGCTGCAGTCGATGGCCGACAAGATGGCCGAAACCTATAACCAGAAGGTGCTGATCCAGGCGGATCCCAGCCTGGTGGAGCGGCTGGAGATGAATAAACAGGGCGTTATTTTTTACCTGGCCGAAGAGGCGGTGAACAACGCCCGCAAACATGCTCAGGCGGAGCACATCTGGGTGGCGTTAAAACAGGTTGTCGATGGGCTGGCCATGCTCGAAATCGCCGATGATGGCGTCGGTTTTGACGTGGAGGCGGTAAAAGCTTCTTATGAATCGCGCACCAGCCTGGGCATGGTGAACATGCGCGAACGCACCGAACTGCTGAACGGCAGGCTGAATATTCTCTCCTCACCCGGTCACGGTACACGGGTTCAGGTTTTCATACCTCTAAACGAAGAAACTGCCGACCGTCTGCGGCGAGGGTTATGAGTGAGCCCCGTCCGGCCTCAGAAGAGGCGCTGCGTATACGGCGGTATGTGAGGCGAGCAGCCTTTTTCCTGGGCGTCGCGCTGCTGATCTGGCTCCCCATGGAAAACAGCAGCATCCTGTGGCCCCTGCTTTTTGCTCTGGCAGGCTCCATTCTGGGGGTCGTGCGTGCGCTAACCCCTCCGCCGCGGACCGGCGGCTGGCGCTGGCTGCTGTATGCCCTGGCCGGGATGCTGGCCGGGCTGGCTGTTACGCCGCTGGCCATTTTTATCATGGCCTTCAAAAGCGGCCTTCACGGGCATGGAGCACCCGATTTCTCCCCTGGACAGGTGATTTCAGTCATCAACCGCACACCGTGGTGGGTAATTTCCGGCACACTGACCGGCGCAGGATGCGGATTAATGCGTAAAATTAAGGACAGCAGCTTGAAGCCCGCACAACAGCAGGGCGACCGTCCTCCATTGTGAAAAGGTGCTGAACAACGATGCCAATCGCTGATGAGATTTATTACCAGTTATCTGAGGGGTGTGCAGAAGGCCAGCGCCCCCCAGTGGTGCTGATCCACGGTGCCGGAGGAAACCTTTTATACTGGCCGCCAGAAATCCGGCGTCTGCCTGGCTACCGCGTTTATGCCCTGGATCTGCCCGGGCATGGAAAGTCGGAAGGCCGCGGCCAGCAGTCCGCCCAGGGATATGCCCGGGCTGTTCTGAATTGGTTCGAGTCTGTCGGGCTGCACAGCGCCGTGGTGGTAGGGCACTCGATGGGCTGTGCAGTTGCGTTATCGATGGCTCTGGATCACCCGGAGCATGTGCTGGCGCTGGTGCTGGTCGGAGGGGGCGCAAGGCTGCGCGTCGCACCCGAATTTCTGGAGGGTACCTCCAGCACCACTACCTTTCACAGCACGGTTGAGAAAATTGTCGCCCGTTCATTCAGCCCGCAGAGCCCGCCGCGCCTGAGCGAGCTGGCGGCTGCCCGCATGGCGGAGACCCGCGCGAGTGTGCTGCACGGAGACTTCATCGCCTGCGACAACTTCGATGAGACCGCCCGCATCGCGGAGATCCAGCAGCCGACGCTGGTCATCAGCGGTGCAGATGACCAGATGACCCCCGTTCGCTACGGCCAGTACCTGGCAAACTGCATTCCAAACGCTAAGCTGGAGGTGATCCCCAACGCCGGGCACATGATGATGCTGGAGCAGCCGGCTGCAGTCGCTGCTGCAATGCACAACTTCCTCGAAAACCTGCCGTATTGAGCCTCTTGCTTATTTACCCGTGTTTGTGTATAATCTCGTTCGCTCGGGCGGATAGCTCAGCTGGTTAGAGCGTTGCGTTGACATCGCAAAGGTCGTAGGTTCGAGTCCTATTCCGCCCACTGCAAGGCCGCATTTTGGTGCGGCCTTTTTTTCTGCCGGTTTGCGGCTGATATCTGGCCTGTTCAACAGGCAAAGCCAGCTTAACTCAGGCGTAACACGCTCCTGAGTATCATGAGCCCCAACGCGCAGCGTTCACCGCACCGGCTTTGCGAACCTGCGAATAGGAAATATGGCCTGAATATTGCAGCGCTGTCCTTGACAAGATAGTTTTCATTTGCTACCATGGACAACGCTGCCTGCGAGCTTGTCCGACAATACTGCATAACGGACGAAGACAAAGGAGATTCACAACATATGCTCAAACTCCGGTCGCTTTCGATCGTTGCTGTGTTCAGCATCGCACTCGGCTTCATGTTAATGGCTGCTTCAAAACCCGAAAAAGCGAACCTGGTACGGCTGACCGTTATCAACCACAGCAACGACGACATGACCCTCAAGCTGGTAGGTCCTAAAAAGTACACCCTGACAATCGAAGCAGAAGAAAAGCGCGTTTTCACCGTCCCCCAGGGGGATTATTCTTACACGGTAAAAGCATGCAGCGTGACGGCCGACAGCACCATCAGCCTCACCAAACACAAAAAACTGGTGATGCCGGTTTGCGGCGGCAGCGTCCACCATGCCCAGGGGAATGAACAGATTATCGACCTTTCCACGCATATACGCATGGTGAAAATCCACATTGGCAATCAGGCCCCCACTCGCACCCTGGCCTTTCTGGCCGGCCCTTCCGACTATATCTTTTCCATCGACAGCGGTGAAATGAAAGAATATGTCGTCGCCAAGGGAGACTACACCGTGCGCTACTATGCTTGCGGAAAATCCGCCGTTGAGACGTTCAGCGCAGCGAAAGGTTCGATTCTGGCGCTCAGCTGTCCCTGACATCCTGCTTGCACTCTAAAAAATACACAGGTATAATTAGAGCAAATCGATCTAAGAACACCGGCGTTGACCGGGACGAGTAACCGGGTCTGGGACCCTAAAGGGAAGGGAGTCACGACTGAGAGCTCCCCGGGAGTGCACAGAAGTGCCTTCCCACCCGGCGAAAACCCCCCGCGAGCCTGACCCCGAACGATCCTTTCCGGGAGGGATCCAGTAAGGGAAACGGTAGGCCCCGTTACCGGCCCAAAGAGATGACCTGGTCTTCCGGGTCAATCTGGGTGGAACCGCGAATTTTACTCTCGCCCCAGTGCGGCGGGAGTTTTTTTATTCTCCCGCCTGGAGTATCTCTTCTGTGAAAGGGTCACAGAAGAATGCAATCATCGATTGATTCTGGAACGGAGAAGCAGTTATGAACGACAAGAAACAAGAACGCTATGAAGATAGTGATCTGTATAAAATCCGCCACTCCGCCGCGCATGTGATGGCGCAGGCGGTGCTGGAATTGTTCCCTGAGGGGAAAATTGCCATCGGCCCGCCGATCGAAGACGGCTTCTATTACGACTTCGATCTGCCCCGCCCGCTGACGCCGGATGACCTGCAGGTGATCGAAAAACGCATGCGCCAGATCATCGCTGGACGGCACGAATTCCAGAAGCAGGTTGTTTCGGCAGAAGAAGCACGCCAGATGTTCAAAGACCAGCCCTATAAGCTGGAGCTGATCGCCGGGCTGGAGCAGGGCGGCAAGGACGAGTACGGCAATCCCATCGCCGAAAAGCCGGAGATCTCGATCTACAAGCACGATACGTTTGTAGACCTGTGCCGGGGTCCCCACGTGGAGAACACGGGCAAAATCAACCCTTCCGCGATTAAGCTGATGAGCGTGGCCGGGGCGTACTGGCGGGGAGATGAAAAGAATCCCATGCTGCAGCGCATTTACGGAACGGCCTGGCGCACGCCTCAGGAGCTGGAAGAGTATCTCTGGCGGCTGGAAGAGGCGAAAAAGCGTGATCACCGCCGGCTGGGCAAAGAACTGGGCCTGTTCCACTTTTCCGAGGACATTGGCCCGGGCCTTCCGCTGTTCACGCCCAAAGGCGAGATCTTGCGGCACCTGATGGAATCGTACGTGCGTGATTTGCAGACGAAGTACGGCTACCAGCACGTGTGGACGGGGCATGTCGTCAAAGAAGACCTGTACAGGCGTTCGGGTCACTACGACAACTACCGGGACTCGATGTTCCCGGCCATGGTGGACGAGAATGTCGTCTTCCGCCTGAAGCCGATGAACTGCCCGAGCCATATGACGCTGTACAAGGAGATGGGCATCCACTCTTACCGTGAGCTGCCGCTGCGCTTTGCCGAGTTCGCCACGCTCTACCGCTATGAGAAGACGGGCGAGCTGACGGGCCTGACGCGGGTGCGGGCGCTCACGCAGGATGACGCCCACATCTTCTGCACGCCCGAACAGATCGAGAGCGAATTCTCGCTGTGCCTGAAGCTGATTCGCGAGGCGCTCGACCGCTACCGCTTCAAGGATTACAAAGTCCGCCTGTCGCTGCGCGGTGAGGGCGGAAAATACGTCCAGGACGACGAAAAATGGAGCCGCGCTGAGGCTGCCCTGCGTTCCGCGCTGGATAAAAACCAGGTGGAATACTTTGAGGCCAGCGGCGAGGCGGCGTTCTACGGACCGAAAGCAGACTTCCTGGCGCGCGATGTGCTGGGCCGCGAGTGGCAGCTCTCCACGATCCAGGTAGACTTCATCCAGCCCGCCCGCCTGGGCTGCAGCTATGTAGGTGAGGACGGCCAGGAGCACACGCCCGTGGTGCTGCACCGGGCTGTGACGGGAACGACGGAGCGCTTCCTGGGTGTGCTGATCGAGCACTTTGCTGGAGCGTTCCCGGTCTGGCTGTCGCCGGTGCAGGCCGTGCTGATCCCGATTGCAGACCGCCACCTGGACTATGCCCGTGAAGTGGCCGGCCGCCTGGCGCAGGCAGGGGTGCGCGTGGAGGTGGACGATCGCAGCGAGCGCATGAACGCCAAGATCCGCGACGCGCAGAAGCAGAAAATCCCTTACATGCTGGTGGTAGGCGATAAGGAGGTCGAAAACGGAGCCGTGGCCGTGCGCATGCGCTCGGGTGAAAACCCCGGCCCGATGCCGGTGGAGGCCTTCCTGGAGCGCCTGCAGCAGGACATTGAAAGCGGCGATTAGCCGCAGGTCCCTGCAGCACACACAGCACCTCTGGACGGCAGGGTCACTGCCGTCCAGAGGTGAAAAAATCTGTTAGAATCTGCAATCTGTAGTTGACGATTCGCTTTTTCTTTGGTATCATGCCACACACTGGACCCTTCAAACCAGTCAGTATTTTGATTCGATATTGATCGAGAGGAGTGAATTATCAGCGCATCAGATTATCGCGTGAATGACGCCATACGGAGCCCGCAGGTCCGTTTGATTGGGCCCGATGGTGAAAACATAGGCGTGGTTTCGATTGAAGAAGCCCGGCGTGTGGCTCGGGATGCAGAGCTGGATCTGGTCGAGGTAGCACCGACCGCGAATCCCCCGGTCTGCAGAGTGATGGATTTTGGAAAGTTCATCTACGAGCGAGCCAAAAAAGAGCGTGAAGCACGCAAAGCACAAACCAAAATTGAGGTCAAAGAAATCCGCATCCGTCCGAAGACGAACGAACACCACCGTGATTTGAAAGTGCGGGATGCCCGCCGGTGGCTGGAAGACGGGATGAAGGTGAAAGTACGGGTGCGTTTCCGCGGCCGGGAGATCAGCTACCCAGAGATCGCTCTGGATGATCTGAAAGCTATCGCCGAGGATTTATCAGACATTGCCGTCGTCGAACAGGCCCCAGGCCTGGAAGGACGCACAATGCTCATGGTCCTGGCGCCGGGTAAAAACGTAAAGAAAAAGTAGGTTTACAGCGCTGCTAACAATCTTCTAGAATTTTCCTATGTTTATATCCGCGGATGAAGGTTGTCCGCGGTATTTTGTGTGAGAGGAGACCAACCGTGCCCCGCAAGCCAAGAGATGGAAAGTACAAGCTGAAGACGCATAAGGCTACAGCGAAACGCTTTCGCGTGACCGGGACGGGCATGCTGGTGCGAACGAAAGGTGGCAAAAGCCACCTGCGCCGCCGCACATCGAAGCGCACAAAGCGCTTATTCGATGAGATGATCCCTGTGAAGGGTCGCGGCATTGTCAAGCGCGTTCACCGGCTGGCCCCCAACATGAAGTAGAACGGTGTATTTCGCTGCAGCGGCGTGCGCCTGAACAGGCAGCACGTCCCAACCATTAACAATTCATTTTATCCACCTTATTGTTGCGGCCGTTGGGTGTTCGCAACGGGCAGCAGGTTTACCAACCACCGCTGCCGGCGCCCAGGGGTTCGCAGGAGAGTAGATTATGGCTCGTGTAAAGACTGGCGTTGTTCGCCGCCAGCACCACAAAAAAGTATTAAAACTGACCAAAGGTCAGTTCGGAACTCGCCACCGCCTTTTCCGGCGCGCCAATGAGGCCATGCTCAAGAGCCTCTGGTACGCTTATCGCGACCGGCGCACCCGCCGGCGCGATCTGCGCCGCCTGTGGATCGCTCGCATTAACGCGGCCGCGCGCCTGAACGGTACCACCTACAGCCGGCTGATCCACGCCATGAAAGTCAGCCGCATCGCCATCAACCGCAAGATGCTGGCCGACCTGGCAGTGCGCGATCCTGAAACCTTCCGCGCGGTGGTTCAAAAAGCGCAGTCAGCTTAAACGTATCCTACCTGCGAAAATAACGGGATGCTCCAGTACGGGGCATCCCGTTTTCGATTCCGCCCCCAGTCTCACCCACCCCATGGCAGGATGCGCTGTATAGTATAATCACGCCAGAAAGGTGGATGAGATGGCTGTAAAAAACGACCAAAATATTACGATCTCGTCGCGCACTCGATTTCTCAATGAACTGACCCTGCGAATTAAGCTGATCGCCCGGCTGGTGGCCGACCGGCGGGTCAGCCCCTTCGCCAAGATCTTACCCATCGGAGCGCTGGTCTATCTTATTTTCCCGGATTTGATCCCCACTCCTGTGGATGATGCCCTGCTGCTCTGGTTAAGCAGCTATCTCTTCGTTGAGCTCTGCCCTCCCGAGGTGGTGGAAGAGCATATGAACGCCCTGAAGAAATCGATTCCCGGCGGATGGAAAGACCCTGACCAGGGGGAAGACGAGATCATCGACGCAGAGTACTGGGAAAGACCCTGAAGGCCGGAGACTGGCTTTCGGACGGCATTTCTCTTTTACCGGACAGGGGGATGATTCAGCCTGCGCTTTAAAGGCACAGCAGCCGCAGCACCCCGGTTTTAACTTTTCACGCCCACAGCAAGAGGTTTCATGCGCAAAAAATCACTTTTGATCTACGCAGCTCTGCTGGTTCTCTTTCTATTGGTCCTGACAGGCTGCTCTGAAACGCCGCCAGACACCCCGCCTGCCGGCGTAGAAACCCCGGCAGTCCCTACCGTGAATGAGGCGCCGCAGGAGACGGTGGACAGCCCGACCGCGGAACCCAGCCCCACAACCCTTCTGCCTGAACCCACGCCGGGCGTTGAAAACACGCCGGAGCCGGCGCCCACGACCGCTGAACCACCTGCTGTGCAGAACGCCGCCCAAATGCCCGACCCACAGGCCTTTCAATGGCAGCTCGTTACAGAAGGCCTCCAGGCGCCGATTGGGATCGCCAGTGCTGGCGACGGTTCAGGACGGCTTTTTATCCTTGAACAGGCGGGGGTGATCCGCATGATTCAGCAGGACCAGCTCCTCCCCGAACCCTTCCTCGACATCCGTGATCGCGTCGGCAGCAGGGGATCTGAACAGGGGCTGCTGGGGCTGGCTTTCCATCCCAGCTACGAGGAAAACGGCTTTTTCTACGTGAACTATACGGACCGGGATGGCAGCACCGTCATCGCCCGCTTCAGCGTCGATCCCGGTGACCCCAATCGCGCCGATCCGGACAGCGAATCCCGTCTCCTGCAGGTCCAGCAGCCATTTGCCAATCACAACGGCGGAGCGCTGGCTTTTGGCCCGGACGGGTTTCTGTACCTGGGCCTGGGAGACGGCGGCTCCGGGGGCGATCCGCTGGGGAACGGACAGTCGCTGCAAACGCTGCTGGGGAAAATCCTGCGCATCGACGTGGACGGCGCCGAGCCCTATTCGATCCCGGCGGATAATCCCTTTGCGGGTGGCGGCGGCCTGCCCGAAATATGGGCCTACGGCCTGCGCAACCCCTGGCGCTTCTCTTTCGACCGCCTGAGCGGTGATCTCTACATCGCTGATGTAGGCCAGAATTCATTTGAGGAAATCGACTTCCAGCCTGCCGACAGCCCGGGCGGCCAGAATTATGGCTGGAATATCATGGAAGCCTTCGAGTGCTTCCGGCCGGCGAACTGTGATCAGAGCGGCCTGGTCCTGCCGGTCGCTTCTTACCCAACGCACGAAGCCGGCAACTGCTCGGTTACTGGCGGCGTGGTCTACCGGGGGAGCCTGCCCGAGTGGCAGGGTATATATCTTTTCGGCGATTACTGCTCCGGGCGCGTCTGGGGGCTGCTGAGGGGCGAGCAGGATGCGTGGGAGCAAACGCTGCTGTATGAGAATGTAGCCCGCATCACTTCCTTCGGCGAGGACGAGCAGGGTGAAGTGTATCTGACGGGCCATGAAGGCACAATTTACCGCCTGAGCCCCCGCTGAAAACGGTTTGCGATAAATGAGATCATCCATATGAAACACACCCACGACCGGCTCTCCATCCTCCGCGTTTTTCTGGTCCTGTCGCTGGCTGCTGCGGCCTGCCGGGCTGTAATACCTGATGGTGGAACTCTCACACCCACCCCGATCATGGATGTGTTCACGACCCCTTCACCCGAAGCGGCGCCATCCAGCACAGCCGCACAGGGCGACCAGCCGGCAGCCGGCGCCCCCACGCAAACCGCCGCACCCACACCTCAGACCGGGCAGCCCACCAGAGAATCCGGACTGCCCGACCCGCAGCTGGTGAACCAGTACGATATCCAGGCAGCGATCGATTTTGAAGCGCTGACCTTTGAAGGCCGGCAGAGCGTAACCTATATCAACACTGAAGATACCGCGCTCGATGCGCTGTATTTTCGCCTGCTCCCCAACGGCGGTTCCAGCTACGGGGACGGCAGCCTGGAGATCGAGCAGGCCGCTGTGAACGGCCAGGCGGTCTCCGTTGAGCGCTCAGAAGATGGCCTGATCGCGGCGGTGCCTCTCTCTGCTCCGCTTCAGCCTGGCGAGCAAACACAGGTAGAACTCGCGTTTCGCGGAGAGGTGCCGCGCGAGTTCGGCGGGGGCTACGGAATCTACAACTTCAGTGATGAGGTCATGACCCTGGCCGGATGGTATCCCATCCTGGCGGTTTTCGATGCTGACGGCTGGAACCTGGATCCGGTGTCCTCCATCGGCGATTCGGTGTACAGCGACATCGCTTATTACCAGGTCAGCGTGCAGATCCCCCGGGACCTCCTGCTGGTCGCCACCGGTACGGTGACCGAAACACAGGAAAACGGCGATGAGATCACCTATACGCTGGAGAGCGGGCCGGTGCGCGATTTCTTCATGGCCCTGAGCCCCATTTTCGAACGGCAGTCCGCCGAGGTGGACGGTATCACAGTGAACTCTTACTACCTGCCCGGAAGCGAGCGAGGCGGACGCAAAGCCCTGGAAGTAGCAATTGATTCACTGCGGATTTTTAACCAGCAGTTTGGCCCCTACCCGTACACCGAGCTGGATATCGTTCAGTCGCCGATGCGCTATGCGGCCGGGGTTGAATTCCCCGCCATCATCCTGATCGGTGATTTTCTGTACGATAACCCCGAGCGAGATTTCTTCTCCATCGCCACCTCCCACGAAGTAGCCCACCAGTGGTGGTACAACGTGGTCGGCAATGACGTCTTCGACGAACCCTGGCTGGACGAGGCCCTGACATCGTATTCGTCTTCCCTGTATTATGAGTTCAACTTCAACCCACAGTCGTATCAAAGCCTGATCGACAGCTGGCAGTTCGAATATCTGGAGGCTGCCCGCCAGGGGGCAGACGATGTGGTCACCCAGACGCTGCAGCATTTCGAAGAAAAACCGAACCCGGGCGTTTACAGCGTGGTCGTGTATACCAAGGGCGCGCTGTTCTTTCACGCCCTGCGGGAGGAGATCGGCGACGAGGCGTTCTTCACCGGTCTGCAGACTTATTACGATCAATATCGCTTCAGGACCGCCACCACGGAGGACCTGCTCGCTGTCTTTGAAGACGCTGCAGGGCAGGAGCTGGACCCGCTGTTTCAGGAATGGCTCTACTCAGCGCAGGTCCCTGCATCGCTGGATGAGCGCCGCTGAGCGATGGGAAAATTATCTCCCCTGCCCCAGCCCGTCAGCCGTGGTTCGCACCGGCCCTGCGGTGAAATTTTTTCTGTCTTTCTCCTTGACACGATCCAAAAAAGCGTGTAAACTCGCCAGCGTTTGATTGACTCTAACGAAAGGAGAGCGCACTTCATGAGCAAAGATATACGCATCATGATCAAGGTTTCCAGCCCCATCTCTGATGGCGTGGTTGTGCCTTCGCGGAGTGCGCCTGCCGATCGTTAGCTCACCTTTATGAGGATGACGCGGCCACAGGTGCACTCCAGACCTGTGGCCGTTTTCATTTGTCTATGCCGCTCCGGCCACGGGTCCCCCTCGTGGCCGTTTTTGTTTCTTAGGGAATGCCTGCTCAAGAAGGAGGCCAGAATGTCTACGGCTGTCCTCGTAAAGAATGTCAAAAAGACTTTTGGGAATTACAACCTTCCCAACTGGAAAAACTTTACCCGCACCACCGGCCGTCCGGCGCTGCCCCCAAGGCCGGTGACGGTGCTGGATGATGTTTCCTTTCAGGTTGCGCAGGGAGAAATTTTCGCCATCCTGGGTTCCGGTGGAGCGGGCAAGTCTACCCTGATCCGCATGCTGGCCGCGCTGCTGCGCCCCGACAGCGGCTGCATCAAGGTTTTCGGCTGGGATGTCGTTCACCAGGCTGCCCAGGTGCAGCGCCTGATCAACCCGCTGTGGATGGACGCCAGCTTCTTTCAAAACATCTCCATGCTGGAGAACCTGGCCTACAGTCTGCGGCAGAGCAGCCTGAACGGCCAGGAACTGCGCCGCCGTATACTGGAAATACTGGCCAGGCTTGGTGTGAACGAAGAGCAGGCCGCTCTACCAATGGAAGCGCTGCCGCGGGCCGTTGTGCAAAAAGCCGCCCTGGCACGCGCGCTGCTCTCGCGCCCGCGTCTGCTGCTGCTCGACGAGCCCACTGCGGGGCTGGACTTCTACTCCAAACAGGACATTTACCAGACCCTGCGTGAGCTGCGCAGCGAACAGGACCTGACCATCGTGGTGGCGACCCGCCAGCGCGCCGAAGCTGAGGCGTTCAGCGATCGCTTTGCTGTGCTCCAGGGCGGGCGCATCGCCGCCCTGGAAACTCCCCAAAAAGCAGACGGGGGAGTCCACCAGGGTGAAGAAGTCTCCCTGAAAGAACTTTACTGGACCCACCGGCGTGAAGATTCGCTGGTGGAGTGCTGAAACGGCAGGGCGGGCGGACCTTAATCCGCCCACCTGCCAGACCATCATAATGAGGAGAAATCCGGATGATGATTAATGCACAGCTTTTTGAAGGAGAGAAAATCCGTCTCACCCCGGTCGATCTGGAGAGGGATCCCCAGGCCATCGCGGGCTGGTTTCATGACTCCGAATTCTTGAGCATGTTGAACCTGCCGCTTACCCTGCCGCGTTCGCCTTCACAGATCAAAAAAGCCTACGAAGAAATCGAAAAAGAGCAGGATGAAAAAAGCAGCGTCTTCAATTTCATGATCCGCCGCAAAGAAGAGGATAATAACACCGGGGGTACGCTGGTCGGTTTTGCACGCATTTTTGAAATCGAATGGTCGAATGCCACCGGGCAGATCATGCTGGGGATCGGCGATGCACACAGCCGCGGAAAGGGATACGGCAGTGAGGCGCTGCGGCTGCTGCTCGACTATGCCTTCACGGAGATCAATTTCCACCGTCTGGGTGCGCGCATCCCCGAATACAACGAGATCGCCCTGCACACCTTCGAGAAAGCAGGGTTCACGGTAGAGGCTCGCTCCCGCGAAGCCCTGAACCGCTACGGCCGGCACTGGGACCTGATTCTGCTGGGCCTGCTGCGCCCTGAGTGGGAGAAGACCCGGTAAGCAGAACGGTCACCTGACGGAGGAAAGGAAAGATGGAAACAATGAATAAAAACCTGTTCCATGGTGAATTGGTGCGCCTGACCCTTGAAGACGCCGATCGCGTGGCCGCGGCTTTCTCCCGCTGGGGCCAGGACATGGAGTATGCACGCCTGCTGGACAGCGGTCCGGTACGTCTGTTTTCATCATCGATCATGCGCCAGTGGATTGAGAAAGAGTATCTCGGGGATAACCCCGGCATGGTCAACTTTTTCATTCGCACCCTGGCGGACGACCGGCTGATCGGCTTTATCGGATTGGGCGGCATCCACTGGAATCACGGGGACGCTTTCGTTGGCATCGGCATTGGAGAGCGTGAATACTGGGGGAAGGGTTACGGCACAGACGCCATGCGGGTGCTGCTGCGCTTCGCCTTTGAAGAGCTGAACCTGCACCGGGTATCGCTCACCGTATTTGAATACAACCCGCGCGCCATCCGTTCGTATGAAAAAGCCGGGTTTGCTGTGGAAGGCCGGGTTCGTGAGTTCGTGCACCGAGGCGGGCGGCGCTGGGACATGATCTGCATGGGGATTCTACGCCGTGAATGGGAGCAGATGCAGCGTGTTAGCGCAGTAACACAGCAGGAGGCGGCATGAGCATACAGGCTGTGATCTGGGATGTCGGCGGCGTACTGCTGCGCACCGAGGACCGTGGTCCGCGCACTGCGCTCGCCAGGCGCTTTGGCATGACCTATGAAGAAATCGATGAACTGGTGTTTGGCTGCGAGACCGCCCTCCAGGCAGCCGAAGGAAAAATCGACGTGTCGGCTCACTGGGAGAACGTATGTCGCCAGCTTAACCTGCCCCCGGAGGAGGCCAGCACACTGCAGGAAAGCTTCTGGGGCGGCGACCGTATGGACGAAGAGCTGGTCACTTTCATCCGGGGACTGCGTCCGCGCTACCGCACGGCTCTATTGAGCAACGCCTGGTCGGATATGCGTTCAGTGCTGGACAGGAAGTGGAAAATCCTGGACGCGTTCGATGACGTCTTCATTTCCTCGGAGATCGGGCTGGTCAAACCTGATCCGCGCATCTACATCTATGTCGCCGAGAAAATGGGAATCGAACCCGGGCAGGCGGTGTTTATCGACGATTTCAAAGAAAACGTCGACAGCGCGCTCAAGGTTGGCTTCCACGGCGTCCATTTTCAAAACCCGGCTCAGGCCATACAGGATGTACGGAAAGTTCTTGAGGAACACTCCTGACGATGCACTGGCGCCGGACAGCGATGCTGGTAGGGCCGTTTCGTTGATCGAGGGAGATTAGAGGATGAATGATTTACTTCCGCCTGAATACATGATTCGCCGCCCCACGATGGAGGATCTGGCGGCTGTCACTCACCTGGTGCGCCTGTATGACCTGCAGCAGGATGGCGAGACAACGTTCACTGAAAACGACATGGGAGAAGAGTGGGAGAAACCGCGCTTCCGCCTGGATGAAGACGCCTGGGTAATCTGCGCACCCGGCGAGGACGGCGCCCCCCTGGTGGTTGGATATCAGGAAGTGTGGAACCGCAAAGATCATGCCTTCCTTCAGGGGGATGGCTACGTGCACCCCGACTTCAACGGGCGAGGCATTGGCACCACCCTGCTGCGCCTGGCTGAGGCCCGGGCAAGAGAGCATATCCCTCTGGCCCCGGAGGAGGCGCGAGTGTACATCCGGAACGGCGTTTCAGGCTCCGACCCGGCTGCGCGCGAGCTGCATGAAAACGAGGGCTATGTACCGGTGCGCTACTTCTGGAAGATGCAGGTCGAACTGAAAGAAGCACCGCCAGAGCCGGAATGGCCGCATGGCATCCGGCTGCAGCCATTCCGGGCCGGACAGGATGAACGCCGGGTGTTCGACGCCATGGAAGAGGCTTTTCGCGATCACTGGTGGCATATACCGTGGGATTACGACTGGTGGTGCCGGCGCTGGTTCGATGACGACACCTTTGACCCGGGCCTGTGGTTCATCGCGGTGGACGGCGAGGAGATCGCCGGAGGCGCGCTGTGTACGTACCGCGAGCAGACGGGCTGGGTCGCCACACTGGGCGTACGGCGGCCCTGGCGCCGGATGGGGCTGGGCCTGGCCCTGCTGCGAATGGCCTTCGGGGCGTTTTACCAGCGGGGAACCCGTACAGTGGCACTGGGCGTGGACGCCGGCAACCCCACCGGGGCCACACGGCTGTACCAGAAAGCAGGTATGCAGGTGGCTGTGGAAAATGTGCTTTACGAGAAAGAGCTGCGGCCGGGGGTTGAGCTGGTCGCAGCCGGTGAAAGCTAACGGCAATAACGAGGAGATGTTCGATGTATATCGAAAAGCAGCCCGAGGCTGTTGACCTGGGCGAGGGTCTGGTCCTGCGGCGGGCAACCCGAGCAGATTGTGAAGCGCTGGCCGAGTTCAACGGCCGCATTCATGTAGATGAAGAATCGGATTTTAACGAACGCATCGCTGCGTGGACGCGCGACATGATGAGCGAGTCGCACCCTACACTGCAGCCTGCCGATTTCGTGCTGGTAGAGGATACGCGGGCGCGCAAGGTCGTTGCTTCCATGAACCTGATCTCGCAAACCTGGGTTTATGAAGGTATCCCGATTCGCGTTGGCCAGCCCGAAGTCGTCGGCAGCCTGCCCGGATACCGTCGTCGCGGGCTCGTGCGCCAGATGTTCTCGCTCATCCACCGCATGAGCGAAGAACGCGGCGAAATCATGCAGGGCATCTCGGGCATCCCGTATTACTACCGCCAGTTCGGATACGAAATGGCGGTCGACATGGGGGGAGGGCGCTCCGGCTATCTACCCCAGGTGCCCAAACTGGCCGAAGGCCAGCAGGAACCCTACCGCTTCCGGCCCGCCGGGGAAGATGACCTGCCCTTTATCGCCCGGTTGTACGAACGGGCGGGCAGGCGCTATCTGCTGCGCTGCGTCCGGGACATGGAGGCGTGGAAATATGAGCTGAACGGCCGCAACGAGCAGAACCACAACCGTGTGGAATTGAAGGTGATCGAGGACGCCGGGTCTGGAAAGGCGGTTGGTTACCTGGCCGCAGCGCCCTGGCTGTGGGGCAGCAGGTATATGGCTCTGGATTTCGAAATTGAATCTGGTTATTCGTGGGCGGCGGTGGCCCCAAGCGTCATCCGCTACCTGTTCGCACAGGGTAAAGAAAAAGCGCAGGCGGCCAGAACACCGGACGTGTTTGCAGCGTTCTCCTTCTGGCTGGGCGGCAGCCATCCTGTTTATGACGTCATACCCAATCACCTGCCCGAAGTCCGCCAGCCATACGCCTGGTATGTACGCGTCCCCGACCTGCCCCGGTTCATCCAGCAAATCCGGCCTGCCCTGGAAGCGCGCCTCTCAGACTCTCACCTGTCAGGCTACAGCGGCGAGACCAAAATCAGCTTCTACCGCAGCGGGCTGCGCCTGGCGTTCAGAGATGGTCACATGGATGCAGTCGAGAACTGGCAGCCGGAGCCCCACGGCCATTCCGGCGACGCGGCTTTCCCGGGCCTGACCTTTCTGCAGCTGCTGTTTGGCCACCGCACCCTTGACGAACTTCGCTACGCGTTTCCCGACTGCTCGTATCGAAACGATGAGACCTATGCCCTGTTAAAGGTGCTGTTCCCTCGAAAACCGTCTTTCATCTGGGCAATTTCCTGATAAAATTCCCTGTCTTCAGGGTCCGCTGCAGGAGCGGCCTTCCTCTGGAGCAGAACCCGGAGGCAAATTTCGATCACACCCCGGCAGGTTCGCCCACAGCAGCACCCGGCGAACCTGCCGGCGCGAGGCCGTTTATGATTCGCCTGGGCGTATTATCCGATACCCACGTCCCCGACCGTTCGCGCCGCCTGGATCCCCAGATTCTGGCCCGCTTCAAGGAACTCAAAGTCCACGCTATCCTGCACGCCGGCGATGTCTCATCCCCGGCGGTGCTGCGAGATTTAGAAGAAGTCGCTCCAGTGCACGCGGTGCGCGGTAACCGGGACTGGTTCTTACTGTACTCACTGCCGGCTGAACTCCGGCTGAATTTCTATGGAGTCCCTGTGCTGCTCACCCACGGCCACGGGGATCTGCTCACCTACCTGCGCGACCGGGTTTACTTCAAGCGCCACGGCTACCAGCTGCAGCGCTACCAGACGCGCATCGCCAGCGACTATCCAGACAGCCGGGTCATCATCTTTGGCCACACTCATCACGCGCTGAACCTGTGGGTGGACGGCCGGCTGCTCTTCAATCCCGGCTGTGCCCATCTCCCCAATGAAATCAACGATCCCCCCAGCATCGGATTCATTCAAATCCATCCTGAGGGGACCGTAAAAGCAGAGCTGATCTGCCTGGATCACTAGACGGCAGCGTTCACCGTGGCATACACCGGTGTGAGCCAGTGCCTGTATTTCGGATTCCGGCCGCGCACCACATCATCGAACAGAGCGCGCAGGCGGGTGGTGATGGGCCCCATGGTGCCGCTGCCCACCGGGCGGTGATCCACACGGGTTACGGCGGTGATCTGTGCAGCAGTGCCGGTCATGAAGAACTCATCGCAAAGGTACACCTCCGTACGGTCGATGGGTCGCTCGACCACCGGCAGGCCAAGTTCACCGGCCAGCTCGATCACCGTACGACGGGTGATGCCCTCCAGGATATTCTCGGTCACTGCGGGCGTGATCAGCACGCCGTCCCGGATCATAAAAATGTTTTCGGCACTGCCCTCAGATACGTGCCCGTCCTGGTTCAGGACCAGCGCCTCATCAAAACCAGCGCGCATGGCGTCTGTCTTAATGAACGCAGAGTTGGCGTACGCGCCGCTGATCTTCCCCCGAGCGGGGATCATGTTGTCGTCGATCCGCCGCCAGGACGAAAACGTGACATGCGCGTTGGTGTCGTTGGCGACGTACAGGTGGAACGGTAAAGCTGTGATGGCGATCTCGTCGGTCAGATCGTGCAGGCGCACACCGATGATCTCATCTGCTTTGTACGCCAGCGGGCGGATATAGACATCACACCGGTAGCCTTCGGTTTTCAGCAGGTCGATGGTGATCTGCGTCAGGCTTTCGGGTGTATGGCTGGTCTCCATACACAGCAGTTTTGCCGAACTCAAAAAACGCCGGTAATGGTCGAGCGGCCGGAAGATGAAGAGTTCTTCTTCATCCGGATTCCAGTAACCCCGGACTCCTCCAAATGCAGCCGTTCCATAGTTCAAAGCATGTGTTAATACCCCCACCCTGGCTTCAGAGTAAGGAACAATCTTGCCCTTAAAGTAGGCGTAATTCGGAAGCGGCATAGATCCTGTCTCCTTTTTCGCTATTCCAGAAGCCTCTGAATGCGATTATATCATCCCTACCCTGTCCGAATTGGGCAGCGCGTGGGACAAACAAATGCGCCGCTCACGAAGAGCGGCGCATCTCGGCTTTAAAACTTTCCAGAGCGGCAATAGGAGTCGGGTCGACCCCGTAGGCAAGGGCCAGGTAGAAAGCCATATAATCACCGAAGTGCAGGGCGGTCCACTGCTGGGCCAGGGCGGTATCACCGGCCGCATCAAAGGGGTCCGTTCCCAGCCCCTGGAGCATAAACGCTCTTCGGGTGAGTTCGAGGCGCAGCTGGTTGCGCGGATGGCAGGCGGAACCGCGCAGAAACATCACCATCAACCGGGAGAGCAGTTCTTCGGGATACTCTGTCCCGGCCAGGGTGTTGTGATTGGCTTCGGGTAAAAATTCGAACTGTCCCCAGGCTTTCGCCAGCTCGCTGATCTGCCCTTTCCAGCGCCGGGCGACCGGGGCCAGATGTTCGGCGCCGATCACCACCACAATACGATCCATAAGCTGGCCGGCCTGCCGCTTGGCCGGGTTGTTAACGGCCGGCACGCTGACATTGATTCGTTCCTGCTGGGCCCGCATGGCCGTCACGGCATTCTGCAGTTCTGCAGAAACATCTTCCAGCAAGCCCAGGCGAACAAAGGCCGCCAGCAGCAGCCCGAAGGAATAACCGACAGCCGCCCGCGGCTGGCCGCTGTGCTGAAAGGTCCACACCGCAGCGCCGGCCTCTGTGCCCATCTGAGTCAGCTTCCCCCCCGTGCTGACGGTCATCAACCGGCAGCCTCTCGCCTGTGCCTGTTCAAAGGCATCCAGTGTCTCCTCAGTATTTCCGGAATGGGATGAGGCGATCACCAGGGTTTCCGGGCCCTGCGCCCAGGCTGGCAGACCGTAATCGCGGTGGACAATGACAGGCACCCTGCAGCGCGGCTCTGCGTACGCCGCCAGCAGGTCTGCACCAATGGCCGAACCGCCCATCCCGGCGATTACCACGCTGCGTATGCCGCTCACCTGCGGCAGATCCTGCTCGAAGCCCAGCTTCCAGGCGGCCTCGAGCTGGTCGGGCAGGTGGTCGATTTCTCCCAGCATATCCTGTGTGTCGATCTGTTTGATATAAGAAAGGTCATCCAGGTTCATTCATCCGCTCCGCTGTCATTGATTCTCAGTGGGGTTCTCCACCAGATCCATCACCAGTTTATAGACCTTACGTTTGGGCCAGTTGGCTTCTCCGGCCAGGCGGTTGGCAGTTTGTGAGGGGGAAAGACCACTTGCCAGGTCCTGCAGGGCTGCCTGGCGCAGCTCTTCTTCCGTCCAGGTCTGAAGGCTGCGCTCGCTGCCCGCTACCACCAGCGTGAACTCGCCGCGCGGCGGGTTGGCCTGAAAGTATTCCCGGGCTTCGCTCAGGCTGCCGCGAAAGATCTCCTCATGTACTTTGGTGAGCTCGCGCGCCAGCGCACAGGCCCGGTCGCCGAGTACATGGCACAGGTCTTCCAGGGAGGCGAGCAGACGGTGAGGGGCCTCTAAGAAGATCAGGGTATAGGGCAGGTCTTTAACCTTCGCCAGCTCCCGGCGGCGCTCTGCAGATTTGCGCGGCAGATAACCCAGGTACAGAAATGAATCCGTGGGCAGGCCTGAGGCGACCAGCGCGCTGACCGGAGCGCTGGGCCCGGGGATCGGGCTGACTTCATAGCCCGCCTGCAGGGCGGCGCGCACCAGCTCATATCCCGGATCGTTGAGAGCCGGGGTTCCGGCATCGGAAACCAGGGCTACATCCCCTTCTGCCAGCGCTGCCAGTATCTGGTCCAGCTTCACCAGCTTGTTGTGTTCGTGATAACTGGTCAGCGCCGTCTGGATGGCGTAGTGGTTGAGTAGTTTAGCCGTCTGGCGGGTGTCTTCAGCAGCGATCAGGCGCACTTCACGCAGCACCCGCAGCGCCCGGGCGCTGATATCTTCCAGGTTGCCGATGGGTGTCGCCACCAGGTAAAGCTTGCCCACGATTTATCGAACCTCCCTGCTCTCCGCCTGGTTCATGGACCTGCAATCAGGGCGCCGGCCAGGTGACATATTCCACGCGAACAGAGGGGCCCTCCTGGCTGGCGCTGATAAAGAGCAGATAACCGGGCTGCCCCTGATCGGTACGGTAGCACAGATACATGCCGGGCTCGAGTGTATCGACAGCTACCGGTGCACTGCCAACAGCGGCTGCCTGGCAGGCGGCTGCATCGGGCTGGTCCAGCCCATACACGCCCAGGCCGGCGCCTTCCAGCGTGGAGAACAGCATGCGGCTGTCATCGGCAGTCGTTAGCTGCAGATCTTCACCCGATCCGCTGTCCACCTGGCCGCTGTCCAGGTCGACCCGGCTGCCTGCCTGAAGATCCAGCGCCCCCGAGACCGGTTCGGCAGGAGGGGGCAGCGTGAGGGTGACCGTCGGCGGCGGGGTATTTGTGGCCGGCTCCGGCGTATCGGTAGGCGGCGGCAGCACCTCAATGCGCACCCAGAAGGCGGCATCGCCCGCCGGGCCGATTCCGAACCAGCCGCCGGAGGGGTTGCGCAGCATCCAGTTGCCCTGGTAAACGCCTGCCTTGCGCGGGGCGTTCATATCCACGGCAATGTCCACGCTCGCCCCGGGCGGCACTTCCTTGGGCAGTGAAAAACGCCTGGGCGCACCCATGGCATCGCCTGAAAACAGCTCTACCGAATACTCCGTCGTCCAGGTGCAGGAACCGGCATTCACCAGCCGCCAGATCTTGGTAAACGGTTCCTCTGCTTCCATCTGCGTATCATCCGGTATCGTTACGTCGATAGGGACGCCTGGAGCAGCCAGATCACAGCGCGGGGTCGGAGAAAGGGTGCGGCTGGGAAGCGGCGGCCGTGTATCCGTCGATGCCATTGTAGGAAGTTGTGTGGGGGTGCCGGGAGAAGCGGTCTGCGGAGCGGACTCTGTGTCCACCGCCAGCGTGGGCTCAGCAGTTAACCGTACAGCCAGCGTCTGGAACACAGCCGTAGGATCCAGCCCGGCCAGGGTTTCCTCGATCACCTGCTCGGGATAGTTACAGGCCGAGAGGAGGAAAGGCAGCAGGATTACAGAAAGCGCGACGCGAGCGCGAATCGAGGAACGGGATTTCATGATGGTCCTGCCTTCAAGTTCTGGCAAGTATGCGGGCCTCAGGCTCCGTTTTTCTCACGTCCTGCAACTCCCACCCGTTCAGCCAGGATGCGGGCAATCTGGCGCGCCGCTTCAGGACGCGCCAGTTTCTGGCTGGCAGCGGCTGCCCGCCTGCGCTTTTCGGGATGCCAGATCCATTCTCGCAGGGCAGAGACAATTTGTTCAGGTTCGGGTGCCCATACGCCGGCCCCCTCCGAGACCACATAGGAGACGTTGCCGTCTTCCTGGCCGGGCAGGCGGCTGTACAGGATTAAAGGAAGGCCGGCGATGAAGGCTTCGCTGATGGTTCCCGGGCCGGCTTTGGTCACCAGGATATCGGCCGCCTGCATAAACTCCGGCATTTCGCGCACAAAACCATAAACGAAAACAGGGATCGGCCAGTTTTGAGACTGCAAGCGGAGGCGCAGGTTCTGGTTGCGCCCGGCAATGACAACCAGCGCAGCCGGCAGCCTGGCTCCGGCGATGGCCTGGGCTGTCTTCTCCAGCGGTCCCATCCCCTCGCCACCACCAACCAGCAGAATCACGGGCAGATCAACCGGCCAGCCCAGGCGCCTGCGCAGCCCGGCGACATCACCCTGCGGCTGCAAAAAGCGCTCGGCCACCGGTAAACCGACGACTTCCACCTGTTCGGACTGCAGCCCAAACATCAGTGCGCGCTGGCGCGCTGCTTCGGTGGGTACGATGCATAGATCCGTGCCGCGGTGGTACCACAGCGCGTGCGTGGTCACCATATCGGTTACCACAGTGATAAAAGGCGTCGAGCGGGTTTTCCCCAGGGCGCGCAGCACCGGCGCGGTCGCCAGCGGGTGCACAGAAACGATCAAATCGCTGGGATGCTGATTGACCAGATTGCGTATGGACCGGCGCACATACGGCCAGGCGCTGGCTGTGATCAGGCGCGCCCGGTGCTGTCCGTTGCTCAGGCGATAGCCCAGCCCCCAGGCCTGTGGAACGCGCACCAGCTGCGGATACAGGTCTGGGATCCGGTTCAACGGGCGGGGTGAATACTCCTTAAAAATATCCACCATCTCCGTGACCACCTGATCGCCCACTTCGAGCTGCAGGGCCTCGATAATGGCCTCCGTGGCGCTGCGATGACCACCTCCCGTGTCGGAGAAGAGAAATAATATGCGGGGACCCGTCTTCAGGAATTTATCCATTATCGGTCTTTGTCACAATCGCTTTCATTCTACGCGCGAGATCCCGGCGAGATAAAAGTACCCGCCGGTGACAGGTCATACATTCTAATCCAATATCGGCCCCTAAACGGACGATTTTCCACTCGTATCCACCGCAGGGATGCGGCTTTCTCAGGCGCACGATATCGTCCAGCTTAATATCAGGCAGCATTTGAGGGGATTATAACACGTAGCCTGCAGGCGTCCTGTCGGGGGCATACCGCCTCACAAGGCACTCAATTCAGAGATCAGCACTCTGTTTAGTCCAAGTTCTGCTGAAAGGTTTTCAGGGTCAGAATGGTATAATCTTTTCAAGGAGATAACGACATGTTCGATCTCAATCCGGCAACGCTAATTTCACGCGTGATCGTTCTGGTCATCGCGTTTACCGTGCACGAATTTGCTCATGCCTGGACGGCGGATCGTTTCGGGGATCCTACCCCCCGCATGAGTGGACGCCTGACACTCAACCCCCTCTCTCACCTGGACCCGATCGGGTCTTTACTTTTGCTTGTCGCCGGGTTTGGGTGGGCTCGCCCCGTCCCGGTAAACCCCTATGCGCTGAGCCGCCGCTCCAGTGCGGCTTTGATGTGGGTCTCTCTGGCCGGCCCGCTCTCTAACCTGCTGCTGGCCGTGCTGGGCGCCATTCCCCTGCGCCTGGGCCTGGTTTCGTTTCAGGGAATGGGGTCCTTAAGCTTCCTCCCCACACCCTACATGCTGTTCACGGAATTTGTCTACATCAACCTGGTGTTGATGCTGTTTAACCTGATTCCCCTGGCGCCGCTGGATGGCGAAAAGATTGCGACCTACTTCTTTCCCCCCTCTCTGGCGCGCGTCTGGGATAACATCCGCCCGTATGGGCCGATGATCCTGATCGCCGTTGTGTTTATCGGCCCTTATATGGGCCTGGATCTCCTGTACTGGATCGTCTGGCGTCCCACCATGGCCGTCTTCAATGTCCTTGTCGGGTAAAGTCTGCTGACAGGTATGCATATTCCCTATCGAGTGCGCCAGTTCTGGCTGGCTCTTTTTGCCGCCCCAACCGATCAGGACCTGAAGCTCGTTCAGGAAATTCTCTCGCCATCATTAACAGAGCTGTTTTTGCAGATGCAGCCCGGCGAGCAGGCCCACAGCCTGCAGGTGCTGCGCCGGTTAATGGCCCTCGGAGAAACCAACCCTGATCTACTTGTGGCAGCGCTCCTGCACGATGTCGGGAAGAGCCTCTATCCGCTCCACATCTGGGATAGGGTGTTGATCGTGATCGCCAGAGCCTTGATTCCCCAACAGGCTGCCCGCTGGGGCTGCGGCGCCCCGACCGGTTGGAAAAAAGCCTTTGTTGTGGCGCAGCAGCACCCGCGCTGGGGAGCCGAGCTGGCAGCAAAGCACGCTGCCTCGCCTCTTGCGGTACGCCTGATCTTGCGCCATCAGGACCCCCTAACATCGGAGCCGGTCTCACTGGAAGACCGGCTTTTACGCCAGCTTCAGTCTGTGGATGATCAAAGTTGAGGTACAGAAATGACAGTTGAAATCACAATCGTTGGTCTGGGGCAGATCGGCACATCTATTGGACTGGCTCTGGCCGAACACACCAATCTCCTGAAGCGGATGGGCCACGACCGCCGCTACGACATCGCCAAGCAGGCGGCAAAAATGGGTGCAGTGGACCGGGTTTCGCCCAACCTGCCGTCCTCAGTGCGGGATGCGGATATTGTGCTGCTCGCCATCCCCATGGACCAGATCCGCGAGACCCTGGAAATCATCGTACCTGATTTAAAGGAAGGCGCTGTGGTGATGGACACGGCGCCTGTCAAGGAGAGCATCGCGGCCTGGGCCGGAGAACTGCTGCCCCCGGGCTGCGATTACGTTGGCCTTACGCCGGTGATCAATCCTGCCTACCTGTACGGACCAGAGTCGGGAACTGAGGCAGCCCATGCCGACATGTTCCGCAACAGCCTGATGGGCATTGTGGCGCCGGCGCGCACCAGCCCGGAAGCGATTAAACTCGCAGCCGACCTCACCCGCCTGCTGGGCGCTTCCGCGTTTTTCACGGATCCTACCGAGATGGACGGCCTGATGGCGGCCACCCATCTGCTGCCGCAGATGATGGCGGCTGCTCTGTTGAACGCGACCGTTGACCAGCCGGGCTGGAGAGAGGGCCAGAAGCTTGCCGGCAAGGTATACGCCGAAGCAACCAACCCGATCATGCACCAGAGCGACGCGGCTGCGCTGCGCGCCGCGGCGATGCTCAATCGTGAGAACCTGCTGCGCCATCTGGACAACACCATCGCCATCCTGCAGGCTTTCCGCAGCGACATTCAGGACGGAAATCAGGATGCACTGCAGGAACGTCTGGAGCGCGCCGTTCAGGGACGCGAACGCTGGTGGAAGCAGCGCCAGTCGGGAGAGTGGGCGCAGAGCGAGGCCTTTCCGACGGCAGAAACAACCTCCAGCTCAGATGTCTTCGGACGACTGCTGGGCATTAACCGCCGGCCCGGCCTGCGCAGGCCCGGCGCGAAAAAATAACCCCCTTCCAGTATTCCAAAACCTATCTATCCAATCTTTGTGAGGGCCCCGGGATGTCAGATAAACTGCAATGGATCGAAGAAGAACTGAAAAAACTGCATGAAACCGGCCTGTATAACAACATCCGTACGCTGAGTTCCCCTCAGGGGAGCTGGCTGGAGGTGGACGGCAGGCGCGTGCTCAATTTCTGCTCCAACAACTATCTGGGCCTGGCCAACCACCCGCGCGTGGTGCAGGCCGCCAGAGAGGCCATGGAACGCTACGGCGTCGGACCAGCGGCGGTGCGCAGCATCGCCGGGACGATGGACCTGCACCTGGAGCTGGAAAAGCGCATGGCTGATTTTAAAGGGGTGGAGGCTGCCATCACCTTCCAGTCCGGTTTCAATGCCAACCTCGCCACCATCCCCGCGCTGGTGGGGAAACAGGATGTCATTTTCTCCGATGAATTGAACCATGCCAGCATCATCGACGGCTGCCGGTTGTCCGGTGCACGCATTATTCGCTTCGCCCATGCAGACGTCGACGACCTGCGGCGCGTGCTCAAGGAACACCGCGCAGACTACCCGCGCGCGCTGGTGGTGACGGACGGCGTCTTCAGCATGGACGGCGATATCGCCCCGCTGGATCAAATATATGAAGCGGCGCGCGAATTCAACGCTGTGCTGATGGTCGATGACGCCCACGGCGAAGGCGTGCTTGGCCGGGGCGGACGCGGCATCGTTGACCATTTTGGTCTGCATGGCAAGGTGGATGTGGAAATCGGCACCCTGTCGAAAGCTTTCGGAGTCGTTGGCGGGGTGGTTGCCGGCAACAAGCTGGTGGTCGAATGGCTGCGGCAGCGCGGCCGTCCCTTCCTGTTCTCATCGGCAATGACGGTCCCCGATGTAGCTGCCTGTCTGGCCTCCCTGGATTTGCTGGAAGAATCTACCGAGCTGGTCGACCGGCTGTGGGAGAATACTCGATATTTTAAGGAAGAAATGCAGCGGCTTGGCTTTGACACGGGCAGCAGCGTGACACCTATTACGCCGGTGATGCTGGGCGAGGCACCGCTGGCGCAGCAGTTCAGCCGCGATCTGTTTGAGAACGGCGTCTTTGCCATGGCCATCGGTTATCCGACTGTGCCGCAGGGGAAGGCGCGCATCCGTGTGATGATCTCCGCCTCCCACCAGAAAGACGATCTGGATCAGGGATTGGAGGCGTTCTGCAAGGTAGGGCGCAGCCTGAAAGTGATCAACTGACCTGTTGAAAAAAAATGCCGGCCCGGGAGTAACTCCCGGGCCGGATGGTCTGTACACATACCGCTAAATTATTTGTGCGCAGTCCGGGTGAACCGCCTGTACCTGTAAAATGTAGGTATAATGAGTTATGTCCAGTGACACCGGCCGTGGAATCAATCGGGGACTGCCAGAAGGCCGGTTTACCGCAGCTTAAAGGATTTCGCTGAAGGGGTCAAACACTGGATTGGTTCCCGCCCAGACACAGCTCGGTCTTTCATCCATGTTGCATTCCATCGCGTGTGAGCAGCGGTGGGCGAGGATTCGGGGCTGCTGCTCAGGAAGCCACTCAGCCGGGAAAACCATATCCGCTTCCAGAGCAACTTCTTCACCAGCATGCTGACAGTAACAAATTTTTATCGGTTGCCAGGTTCTGAATGCCATTGTTAACCTCCGTGGAATCTTCCACTCATCTTCGTCTTGAGTATACATAGCGGGCTGCCGCCTGACCAGTGTCAGGTGTCATATTCGATACCGGATAATCAGCGTCTGTTAAGGTGACATTTCGGGGGTTACTATCTTTTACACTCCAGCTCCATTCGTGCTTTTTATCTCATTTTGTTGACATCTATGACCATTTCTGTATAATTGAGGCAATTTTTACCAGGTCTTCCATTTAATAAACTGAAGGGAGGTGTAAAGGGTTTACCAGCAGCCAATCGTCCATTTAATTAATCCAAATCGGTTTAAGGCAATGCGTCTCAGGAGGAGAACAGAATGAACCGAAAGCTTTTTTATCTCGTGGGGGTTATGGTTCTGGTGATGAGCATCATCTTGTCTGCCTGCGCCACCCCCTCCGCACCCACCACCGAGCCTACAGCGGCGGTGGAAGAACCGGCGGAAGAGCCTACCGAACCACCAGCAGAAGAACCTGAAACTGAAGAGCCGGCAGAGACCGCGGAAGTCCCTGGCACCGGAGGATTCGAACCGCTGTCTGTCAGCGCTGACTGCGACGCGGAAGATTATTCCGGCCTGTTCAAGACGATTGAAGCAGTCGATGAACTGACCGTGCGTTTCACCATGTGCCAGCCCGACCCGGCCTTCCCCTCCAAAGCCGCCTTCTCTCCCTTCTCCATTCAGCCCAAGGAATACCTGGAACAGACGGGCGGCGGCGGTGAAGGCAGCATCCTGCTTGAGCGGCCAATCGGCACCGGCCCCTATATGGTAGCCGAATGGAGCCGCGGCAATGAGCTGGTCTTCGTCCGCAATGAGAACTACTGGGGCGAACTGGCCATTGAACCCACCCTCGTCTTCCGCTGGAGCTCGGAAGCTGCCCAGCGCCTGCTGGAGCTGCAGTCGGGCACGGTCGACGGCATTGACAACGTGGGTCCGGACGACTTCCCCGTCGTCGAAAGCGATCCCAACCTGGAGCTGATTGTCCGCCCGCCTCTGAATACCTTCTACGTGGGCATGAACAACACTTACCCGCCGTTTGATGACGAGCGGGTGCGCCAGGCGATTGCCATGGGCATCGACCGCCAGCGCATTGTTGACAACTTCATGCCTCCGGGTTCAGAGGTCGCCAGCCACTTCACCCCCTGCTCCATCCCTGGCGGCTGCGAGGGTGAGGAATGGTATGAGTTCGACCCCGAAGCGGCACGCGCGCTCCTGGCTGAAGCCGGTTACCCCGATGGCTTCGAAACCGAGATCGCTTACCGCGACGTGGTACGCGGCTACCTGCCCCAGCCTAGCGTTGTCGCTCAGGACATCCAGGCCCAGCTGCGTGAGAATCTGGGCATCGAGGCAACCATCAACGTCATGGAATCGGGCGCCTTCATCGCCGCCGCGGATGCGGGCGAGCTGCCTGGCCTGCACCTGCTCGGCTGGGGTGCGGACTATCCCGATGTGACCAACTTCCTGGATTTCCACTTCGGCATCGGCGCTTCAGCTCAGATGGGTGAGAAGTTCGACGACATTACTTCTGCGCTGCAGCAGGGCGCCTCGCTCGCCGACAATGCGGCGCGCGCTCCCTTCTACGCGGAAGCCAACAACGCCATCAAGCAGCATGTCCCGATGGTTCCCATTTCGCACGCTGCTTCCGCCGTGGCCTTCCGCGCTTCGCTCGAGGGGACCCACGCCAGCCCGCTGAGCAACGAGTACTTTGCTGTGGTGGAAGATCCGGACGATGACACGCTGGTCTGGATGCAGAACGCCGAGCCGATCTCCCTGTACTGCGCCGATGAGACCGACGGCGAGTCGCTGCGGGCCTGTGAACAGGTCACCGAGGCGCTGCTGTCGTACGAAATCGGCGGCGTGGAAGTCCGGCCTGGCCTGGCCACATCCTGCGATCCCAACGAAGATCTGACAGTCTGGACCTGCCACCTGCGCGAAGGGGTCCTGTTCCACGACGGCTCGACGCTGGACGCCAACGACGTGGTGTTCTCCTATCTGGTCCAGTGGGATGCATCACACCCGCTGCACACCGGTAACACAGGAGCCTTCACTTACTTCAGTGCGCTGTGGGGCGGCTTCCTGAACGCTCCGCCTGCTGAAGAGTAAGCCTTTTCACCAGGTTCACCTTACCCCGGTGGGCGCCATGAATTCTGGCCCCACCGGGGCTTTCAAAATAATAAAATGATCACTTACATTTTGCGCCGCATTTTATCGAGTATTCCCGTTCTGATCGGGATCCTGTTCGTCACCTTTGCACTTGCGCGCCTGATCCCGGGAGACCCCTGCCGCGCTATCCTGGGAGAGAAGGCTACCGAGAAGATTTGCGCAGATTTCGCAGTACGACACGGGCTTGATAAACCGATTCCCGTCCAGTTTGCAGTGTATGTGGGCGAGATTCTGCGTGGAGACCTGGGCACCTCGCTGCGCTACGGCAAACCGGTTACCGAGCTGATCGTAGAACGGCTGCCGACCACCGTGGAGCTGAGTCTGGCCGCCATGGTGTTCAGTGTGACGGTGGGTGTTCCATTGGGCATTATCTCCGCCGTGCGGCACAATTCGGTGGTCGATGTCTCCACCATGTTGATGGCCAACATCGGGGTTTCGATGCCGGTGTTCTGGCTGGGGCTGATGCTTGCTTATATTTTCGCATTGCTGCTGAAAGGCACACCACTCCAGCTTCCCCCGTCGGGGCGGCTTTCACCGGGGATGAGCATCCCGCCCTTTTTCGAAGTCTGGGGGTGGGAGGTCGACGGCGCGCTGCGCAGCATCCTAGCTTTTCTGGGTGGATTCAACCTGCTCAACTCCATCCTGACCTGGCGCTGGGATGTTTTCCTGGACGCTGTAAAACACATGATCCTGCCAGCTGTGGCCGTAGGCACAATCCCCCTGGCGATCATCGCCCGCATGACACGCTCCAGCATGCTGGACGTGCTGGGACAGGACTATGTGCGCACAGCGCGCGCCAAGGGCCTGCCGCGAAGCAAGGTCGTACTTAAACACGCGCTGCGCAACGCCCTGCTGCCGCTGGTCACGATTATTGGTCTATCGCTGGGCACTTTCCTGGGCGGCGCCGTGCTCACCGAAACGATCTTCGGTCTTTCCGGTGTAGGGCGCGTGCTGTACGACGCCATCACCGCTCGCGATTACGGGGTGGTCCAATCCTTCACTGTCGTGATCGCTACATTTTTTGTAGTCCTCAACTTAATTGTGGACATCTCTTATGTGTATCTAGATCCCCGAGTACGGCTGGATTAAACGATTATGAACATCACCACAGAGAAAAAAGAAGTAACGGGGCAGATCGCCGATCTTAAGGCCGAACGCCTGCGCTCGCGCGAGAGCGTCAGCATCTGGCGCAGCGCCCTGCGCCGTTTGCTGCGCCGGAAATCGGCCGTATTGGGGTTAATCATGCTGGGTGTGCTGGTTTTTGTGGCTCTGACGGCCGATATCATTGCCCCTTATGACCCTGAGCAGGTCTTAATCGGTGTTGAAGAAAACGTACGCATGCGCCAGCCCCCCTGTATCCACCTGCTGGGCTGCCCTCGTGACCAGCCGCAGCATCTCATGGGGCTGGACGGCAACGTGCGCGACCAGTTCAGCCGGGTGATTTACGGCGCCCGACTCAGTCTGCTGGTCGGCTTCACCACGGTGTCGTTTGCAATCGTGATCGGCACTCTGCTGGGCTCCATTGCCGGATATATCGGCGGCAGGCTTGACAACTTCATCATGCGCCTGATGGATGTACTCCTGGCATTTCCATCGCTGCTGCTGGCGATAGCCATCGTCTCGATCCTGGGCCCCGGGCTGATCAACGCCCTGCTGGCGATTGGGATCGTGTCCATCCCCGCCTATGCGCGCGTGGCGCGCGCCAGTGTGCTCACCGTGCGAGGGATGGAATTCGTGGAGGCCTCCCGCGCCCTGGGCGGCGGTACGTCTTACATTCTCTTCAGCCGCATCCTGCCCAACTCGCTCACGCCCCTGATCGTTCAGGGAACTCTGGGGATCGGCACCGCCATCCTGGACGCTGCTGCACTTTCCTTCCTGGGCCTGGGAGCCCAGCCGCCCACGCCCGAATGGGGCACCATGCTCTCCGCAGAACGCAACCAGGTCTTCACCGCCCCTCATCTGGTGTTCTACCCGGGTCTGGCCATTATGCTCACCGTGCTTGCATTCAATTTGATCGGCGACGGTCTGCGCGACGCGCTGGATCCACGCCTGGCACAGAGCGGGGCGGATTGATCAGTATTGAAACAGCATTGAAAAGGCTCCAGCAGGGCTCATCAGGGGGAGTGCTGCTGGAGCCTTTTTCTGTTCACTGCTTTCCTTCCGCTTTAGAACCATAAAATGAACAGGTGCATAAATCAGCTATTAATATTGAAAAGCCCGCCCCCAGCTTGCGGTGTACCTTTGACATTATGACCTGGCCCGAATACAATGAGGAAATAAGCAGAGATTACATCCCGCGGAGGAAAAATGAGCGCCTGGCCAGGTAAATATGTCATCGGGCTGACAGGCAATATTGCTACGGGGAAAAGCGTCGTCCGCAAAATGCTGGAACACCTGGGGGCGTATGGAATTGATGCTGATGCACTGGCGCACCGTGTCATCGCGCAGGGAGCGCCCGGATACCAGCCGGTTGTGGAGACCTTTGGCACCTGGATCCTTGATGAAGACGGGCAGATCAACCGGGGCCGGTTAGGACGCATTGTATTCTCAGACCCGCAGGCGCTGGCCCGGCTCGAAGGCATTATCCATCCCTTTGTCGGTCAGGCGGTCGATATCCTCATCCGGCGCTCGAAACATGCGGTCATTGTGCTGGAGGCCATCAAGTTAATCGAATCCGGTCTGCGCGACAAGTGCGACTCGCTGTGGGTTACCTGCGCACCGCCCAACATCCAGCTGGCACGCCTGGTGCAGCGGCGTGGTATGACCCCGGCAGCCGCCCGCCAGCGGATGGCCGCCCAGCCCCCGCAGGAGGCCAAGGTCAGCGCGGCGGATGTGGTCATCCGCAATGCGAAATCCTTCGAGGACACCTGGCGCCAGGTGAGCGCCGCCTGGGAAGCACACGTCCCCAGAACGGCGCAAGCAGTTCCGGAGGCAGCCCCCACAGTCAAAGGCGAGCTCTCCGTCCAGCGCGCTGGCCCGCGCCAGGCGGCTGAGATCGCAGAGTTAATTAACCACCTGAGCGCCGGTGAGAAAAAACTGACACGCAAAGACATCATGCAGGCCTTCGGTGAAAAGGCTTTCTTGCTGTTGAAGCACAATGAAAAACCGGCCGGCCTGGTGGGCTGGAAGGTGGAAAACCTGATCGCCCGCACGGATGATGTTTACCTGGACAGCAGCCTGCCCTTCGGCCCCGCCCTTCAGCTCCTGATGGAAGAGGTCGAGAAGGCGTCGAAGGAGCTGCAGTGTGAAATTTCGCTGCTGTTCTTACCCGCAGATAAAGTACGCCAGGAAGACTCCCTGAAATTGCTGGGCTATGAGGTCCGAAGCGTAAAAAGCCTGGGAGTCAGCGCCTGGCAGGAAGCCGCAGTTGAATCCATGCCAGCCGGTTCTGTAATGCTCTTTAAACAACTGCGCCAGGATAGAGTGCTGCGACCTGTTTAACCGCCGGAGCAACGAACGTGCTCAACGCTCTTAGAGATCTACTCGACAGTCTCGTCATCATTTTCGAGCGCTTTACCTGGACAGATGCCATTGACCTGTTTCTGGTCACGCTGATCATCTACAGCATCCTGATGCTGCTCCGGGGAACACAGGCCATGGTACTCCTGCGCGGCGCTCTGCTGCTGATCGCGCTGATCAGCCTGCTCACCTCGCTGCAGATCCTGCCTGCATTTTCCTGGCTGGTGCAGACCACGCTGCCCGCACTGCTGCTGGCTATTCCGGTGATCTTCGCGCCCGAAATCCGCCGTGCACTGGAACGGCTGGGAAGGGCCGGCGCCCTGCTGCCCGCCGACCAGACCGATTCACGCTCACAGGACACGATCACAGCCATTGTCACTGCGGCATCGCGCCTTTCGGACCGGCAGCACGGCGCGCTGATCGTCTTACAGCGCCACGACGGCCTGTACGAGTATGCCCAGACCGGAGTTCTCATGGATGCGCGCGTCACGCCCGAGCTGCTGCTGCAGGTGTTTTACCCCAACACACCGCTGCATGATGGCGCAGCGATTATATCGGGCAACCGTCTGGTCGCCGCCTCCTGTGTGATGCCGCTCTCGTCCAGCGGCGTGCTTACCCGCTCCCCCGAGCGCCAGATGGGCCTGCGCCACCGCGCGGCGCTCGGTATTTCGGAGGTGAGTGATGCGGTGGCCGTGGTAGTTTCCGAGGAGACCGGTTCGATTTCCGTCGTCCACGGAGGACGCATGATCCGCCGCCTGGATGCCGAACGCCTGGAAAATATTCTGCGTGCCTTTTTCCGCCCGGCGAGAGCCGGGGAGGGGCTGCGGGGTGTGCTGGCCCGCATTCTTCCCGGCTTCATCCCTTCGCCCCAGGAGGAACGCAATGTTGACTGATTTTTTCCGCTGGCTGGGGCAGAACGTCGGCAGCCTGCTGCTCGCTTTCATCCTTTCCGTCGTCGTCTGGATCACTGCCCAGGTCAGCGAGGATCCCAACGAACAGCGGGTATTCCCGCGTAATATCCCCCTCCAGCTGGTTGGCCGGGATGCAGACCTGTTTGTCTATGGGGATATTCCCGACACCGTGCGGGTGACCCTTTATGCCCCGCAGTCCGTGTGGACTAGACTGACGAACAATCCCGACTCGGTTGAAGCCTGGATCGACATCAGCGGTCTGGAACCGGGCACCACCCATGTCGTGCCGGTAGAGGTACATGTGGACGCACGCGCCGTGCGGGTGGTGCAGGTGCAGCCGGAGTCGGTCAAAGTGACACTCGAACGCCTGGCCAGTAGGACCCTGCCTGTGCAGGTGCGGGTGGAAGGGCAGCCGCCGCTGGGCTACCGCACCAGCACCCCTTCTGTCTCCCCGGAGGAAGTGCTGATCACCGGCCCCGAATCGCTCGTAGAACAGGTCGCCATGGTGCGTGCGACTATTGACATCAGCGGGGCCCGTGAAACCCGTGAAGCCACGGTTCCACTGGAGGCCCTCAACCAGGACGGCGAAGTCATTACAGATGTCAATATCTCACCCCGTTCGGTAACCGTTACTTCACCCATCAGCCTGCAGGAGAGCTTCAAAAATGTGGCCGTACGGGTGGTGCGCACCGGTCAGCTCGCTCCCGGCTTCCGGCTCACCAATATCCAGGTTTCCCCGCAGGTCGTCACGGTGTATTCCGAGGACCCGGAACTGGTCAACCGGCTCCCGGGTTATGTGGAAACAGAGCCGATTAACCTATCCGGCCTGAGCGACGATGTGGAAATGCGCGTGGCGCTGAACCTGCCCGAAGGCGTTGAGCTGGTAGAGCGCGAGAGTGTGCTGGTGCAGTTCAGCATTGCGGCGATCGAAGACAGCATCACCGTATCGATCCCCGTGGAGGTGCTTGGTCTTTCCCCCGACCTGCAGGCAAGGATCTCACCGGCTGAAATTGACGTCATCGTCATCGGTCCGCTGCCCGTACTGGACGGGTTGAACGATGAAAGCTTCCGCGCTGTTGTTGATCTGAGAGATCTGGGTGTGGGCACGTATCAGCTAACGCCTGAAATCGATCTGGTACCCGATCAGGTCCGGGTGCTGTCGATTACTCCCGATATCGTAGAGGTCCTCGTTGAACCTGCCGCGGCCCCAACGCCGGGCGCCGGCAGCACGTTTTCCGGATCAAGAGGCACTACAGTTGTTCCATGAGGCATTTTCAATATGCGCAAACCTGTTGTAGCGCTTGTCGGTAGACCAAATGTAGGAAAAAGCACACTGTTTAACCGCCTGGCCGAGGAGCGCCTGGCGGTCGTGGATGATGTGCCGGGGACCACACGCGACCGGCTGGTGGCCGAGGCAGAATGGACCGGCGTCGTTTTCGATGTGATCGACACAGGTGGGATTGACCCGACCCAGGCCGGCCCCGGTCGGGAACAGGCGCCCCTCTCCATCGGTTCAGCCGAGTTCATTGAACAAATCCGGACCCAGGCCGAGATCGCCATCGAAGAGGCGGACGCGATCCTCTTCCTCACCGATGCAGACAGCGGTGTGACGCCCGCCGACCGTGAGGTCGCCCAGATCCTGCGCCAGCGCCAGGTTGAGCGCGATGGCAAACTGTGGCCACCCGTTTTCCTGGTGGTCAACAAAGCCGACAGTGAGGCGCGCCGCATGCAGGCCTACCAGTTCTACGAACTGGGAATGGGGGACCCCTACCCCATTTCCGCGCTGCACGGCACGGGAACCGGCGACCTGCTCGACGCCCTGGTGGCATCCTTTGAATTTCACGGCGAAGAGAGCGAAGACGAGAGCGTCAAAATCGCCATCGTCGGCAAACCGAACGTGGGCAAGTCCAGCCTGCTCAACCGCCTGATCGGCCAGGAGCGCGCCATCGTCAGCCCGCTGGCCGGCACCACCCGGGATGCCATCGACACACCCATGACGTACGACGGGATCCCGATCACCATCATCGATACAGCGGGGATCCGCCGGCGGGGGCGCATCGAACCCGGTGTGGAGAAGTGGAGCGTGCTGCGCTCCATGCAGGCCATCGAGCGCTCAGATGTAGCATTGTTAATGGTGGATGCGACCACAGGCATCACAGCGCAGGATGCCCACATCGCCGGCTACATCCTGGAGCACTGGAAAAGCGTGGTGGTGATCGTCAACAAGTGGGATGCGATCGAAAAAGATTCCCACACCATGGACGAGTACACCCGCCATATACGCCAGGAGTTGAACTTCCTGGATTACGTCCCCCTGCTCTTCATCTCAGCTAAAACCGGCCAGCGGGTGGACCAGGTGCTGCCGCTGGCGCTCAAAGTGCAGGAGGAGCGGCTGGTGCGGCTCTCCACATCGCAGTTAAACCAGATCCTGCAGAACGCCCAGGACACGCACCCCCCGCCATCGCGGGCCGGCCGGCAGTTGAAAATTTACTACGGCACCCAGGTCCGCAGCGATCCTCCCACTTTTCTGATCTATGTGAACGATCCGAAGCTGTCGCACTTCAGCTATGAGCGCTACCTGGAAAACCAGCTTCGCCAGGTGTACCCTTACCTGGGTACCCCGATCCGCTTCGTGCTGAAACCGCGCCGCTGAGCCAGGCTGTGCTAACTGCACGGCATCACAGTTCAGAAGGCATTACAGGATCAGAAGACAATAATATAATTTCCCTTGCCTGTGCTTTGAAGGAGCTTTATAATCCTACTGGCATACTGGTAGGAGGAACTGTTGGAGAGCTATCGTACAGACCAGATCCCCGATTCATCGCTTCCCAAGGAAGGCCATTCGGGGTTTCTTCGTTTTTTATTTGATGTTGTTGAAACGCTGGTATTATCGGTTTTACTTTTTGCTGGCATCAACGCCGTTTCAGCGCGCATCCGCGTGGATGGCTTCAGCATGGAGCCAACCCTGAAAAGCGGAGAATTTGTCATCGTCAATAAACTGGCTTATAAACTGGGAGAACCACAGATTGGCGATGTCATCGTCTTCCACTACCCTCGAGACCCGCAGCAGGAATACATCAAACGGGTGATCGGCCGGCCGGGGGACCAGGTACAGATCCTGGGTGGAAAGGTGTACGTGAACGGTGAAGAACTGGATGAACCCTACGTCGCAGCGCCGGCTGCCTATCCAGACCAGGAGACGGTCGTCCCGGAAGGGGCTTTATTTGTTCTGGGCGATAACCGCAATAATTCTTCCGATTCGCACAACTGGGGTACCGTGCCGCTGGAATATGTGATCGGGAAAGCCGTCTTAATCTACTGGCCGCCGGAGTCATGGGGGTTGATCAACCATCTCACCCCTGCCAGCGCCGCCCGGGAATAATTTCCAGCAGCAGGTTACTGCAGACATACGCCCGCTGCAGTGATATACTAGTCAGACCATGAATAGAAAAGGAAAATGGAACATGAAGGAGCTGCCCTCCACGGCTGAGGACCATCCTGAGAATTCCAACCATTACAGCTCGATCTGCCCCGAATGCCAGACGGGCGCCCTCCGGCTGCGGCGAGTCACCTATTTCACCTGGTTGAACCAGGAGCTGATTACGGTGCCCGACTTCCCCGCCTGGGTGTGCGATGTGTGCGGCCGCCGGGAGTATGACACCCGGGCCATAACCTGGTTGAACACTCTGCTAACCCCCGAAGCCGGCCGCCGGATTCGTTACCGCCGCCGCAACCTGCCGCGCTCACAGCGTCCCCAACCGTAAAGCTGAGATTCCTCTGTAAGAAAACTGACCGGACTCGTTCCTGAGGTCCGGTCGTATTATTTAATGATCAGGTGGCCAGCAGCCTGGCGCGTGCCAGGAAGAGTGCGGCCAGGGTTTTGGCATCTTCAATAGCCCCGCCTTCCGCCAGCTGCAGCGCCCGCCTGGCCGGTATCTTCTCCACCTGCAGGTCCTCGTCGTCGTCCGCCTGCAGGGGATCGGGGTAAAGGCCGGTGGCCAGGAAGACGTCCATTCGCTCGGTGGAATAACCGGGTGCCAGGAAAAAGCTCCCCAGGTGCTGCAGTCCGGCGGCGGCCATCCCGGTCTCTTCGCGGATCTCGCGCCCGGCAGCAGCCTCGGCCTCTTCGCCGGGCTCAACCACACCTGCGGGCAGTTCCAGGATCTCCCGGCCGGCCGGATGACGGTACTGGCGCACAAAAAGGATGTTCCCCTGGTCGTCCAGCGGAACCAGGGTTACTGCGCCGTGGTGAAAAACGACATCGATCTGCACCGGGCGGCCGTCGGGCATACGCACAAGTTCTTTGTGCACGTCGAACACGCGCCCGTGATAAACCTCTTCTCGCTCCAGGACTTCAAACGCCATGTGCACCTCCGAAAAAAAACTGGAGCAGCCGGAAAAATCCAGGCTACTCCAGCAGATTGTATCATCACAGAGGCCGTTCAGCCTCCCGTTTTGCTCAGGGGATGTTGATCACCCTCCCGTTTTGCTCAGGGGATGTTGATCACCTGTCCTGGGGTCAGCGAGAAGGGTGCGCTCAGGTTGTTCGCAAAGGCGATCGCTTCCGGTGAGACGTCGCCGTACTGGCAGGCGATGGAATAGATGGTCTCACCCGACTGTACGGTATGTGTGGTGGGGTGGCTGCGGAGCACCCGGTCACCGCGGAAGGGATTGCCCGTCTGCGGGATCGTGAGCGTCGTCCCGGCTCCAGGCCGAGAGTTCAGGCCGAGCCCGCTGGCGTTGAGCAGCTCATACTGGTCGACATTGAAGCGGCGCGCGATGCAGAAGGGGAACTCTCCGCTGCGCAGTGTGTAGGTAGCCGGCAGCCCCGGGGTCGGGGTAGGTACGGTGATGCTGG